>CAZZDT010000698.1:0-3072 GCA_964652435.1 uncultured Bdellovibrionales bacterium | reverse complement strand
CCGACCACTTTACAGTTCGCTTCCGAGATATTGACCGCTGCATTGGTGAAAATCTGGGAGATTTCGGCCAAAAGGCCCGCGCGGTCCTCGGTGGTCACCCGTACCGTGACTGGACGAGCAATGCTGGCCCCGCCATCCCAAGCCACGTCGATTCGGCGGTCAGGATCCATATCAATGGCCCGCGAACACGAGCTAAGGTGGACCGTGATGCCTCGGCCCCGGGTGACAAAGCCAAGAATCGAGTCGCCGGGTAATGGATTACAGCACTTCGCAAATCTGACCAGGACATCGTCGATACCATCCACCACAACCCCGCTGTTGGAGCGCCGAGCTACCTTCTTGAAGATAGTACTCAGTGGGGTCGGTTCCGGTTCTTTCGGCGGAGTTTGTGGATCCAACTTCGAAATAATTTGAGTTGGGGTTGTATGGCCATACCCAATTGCAACGTAGAGGCCCTCGATATCACGGTGTTTCGAGCGGTCGACAATAGATTGCAGGCGACCATCTTTGAGCAATTTATTCAAAGAGAAGTTGTTACGCTTAAGTTCGCGCTCCAGAATATCCCGGCCCAACTCGCGAGAACGCTCACGCTCGTCGCTGCGAATAATGGTCCGGATTTTCTGTCGCGCCCGTCCTGATGCAACAAATTTCAGCCAGTCTTTATTGGGACGCTGATTCGTATTGGTGATGATTTCGACCATATCGCCATTTTTGAGTTCATGGCGCAATGGAACCATCCGACCATTGATTTTAGCTCCCGCACACTTGCTGCCCACCTCGGTGTGGATTGCAAAAGCAAAATCCACTGGTGTGGAGCCGCGTTTCAATGAAATCACTTCACCCCGTGGGGTAAATACGAACACCTCATCAACAAATAGGTCGTATTTAACCGTGTCGAGAAATTCATTGGGATCTTTAAGATCCTGCTGCCACTCCATCAACTGACGCAGCCACGCAAATTGCCCCTTATTGCCTTGGCTCAGGTTCGCACCTTCTTTGTAATCCCAGTGGGCAGCAACGCCCTCCTCACAAATCTTGTGCATCTCGCGGGTGCGGATTTGAATTTCAATTCTCTCCCCTTCAGGACCAATCACACTGGTATGCAGCGATTGATACTGATTGGGTTTAGGCATGGCGATGTAGTCTTTGAATCGGCCGGGAATCGGGTGCCAAAGCGAATGCACATGACCCAAAACTTCATAGCACTGACCCACCGAATCAACGAGCACCCTAAAGGCAATCACATCGTAGACCTGCTCAAACTCGATTTGTTGCTGGGACATCTTTTTGAAAATAGAAAAAAGATGCTTGGGGCGGCCCGAAACATCCACACCCAGCTCACGCTTTTCCATCTCGGTTTCAATGACATTCACAACGTTCTCAACGTAGGCGTGGCGCTCTTCCGTCAATTTATCCACGCGGCGCTTGAGATCAGCAAAATCTTCCGGCTGCAGGTACGAGAAAGACAAGTCTTCAAGCTCGCTTTTGACCCAGTGAATCCCAAGACGGTTGGCCAGCGGTGCATAGATATCAACTGTTTCCTGAGCGATACGGACACGCTTACGGTCCGGAAGGTGGTGCAGAGTCCGCATATTGTGCAAACGGTCCGCCAGTTTCACCAAAATCACCCGGATGTCTTTTGCCATGGCCACAAGCATCTTGCGAAAGTTTTCAGCTTGCTTGTGTTCATCCGTATTGAATCGAATCTCGGAGAGCTTGGTAACACCATCCACCATCAATGCGATTTCGGAACCAAACATATCCCGAATGTCGTCCATGGTCGTTAATGTGTCTTCTATGGTGTCGTGCAGCAAACCCGTAACAACACTGGCCTCATCCAGGCGCAATTCAGTCAGCAGCCATGCCACTTCAAGCGGGTGAATAAGATAAGCCTCACCGCTCTTGCGAACCTGACCTGCGTGAACCTTTGCTGAATAAAGATATGCCTTCTGAACCAGGTCTAGATCAGGGTTAGGCAAATACGAGCTAAGCGCTTCAGCAATTTCTTCATAACGACGAGTTGCGCCCATGTAATTTAACTATGCCTCCTGGCAGCGTAATGTCTAGTGAGCAATCTCTGTGGCCCGAGCCTCTCGCAGCACAGAAACCCTTACCTCACCGGGATAAGTCAGTTCTTTCTCAATCTTTTCGGCGATATCACCCGCCAAGACCATGGCCTCATCATCGGTAATTGCAGCGTAATTCGCAATGATACGAACCTCTGTACCTGCTTGCATGGCCCAGGCCCGATCCACCCCTTTAAAGCCCAGACAAAGCTCTTCAAGTTCATCAAGTCTGCGTAAATACTGGTCCAATTTCTCTTGCCGTGCTCCCGGCCGGTTGGCGGAGAGTCTCGAGGCTACTTGTAAAATAACCGTGAGCAACTCTTTGGGGTTTTCCTGCCGATAAAAACGAATGGATTGAACGATTGGCTTTTTCTCGCCATACCGGCGCGCCAAATCGGCTCCAATGGACGCGTGATCGCCATCAACCGAGTGTTCTTGTGCATAGCCCAAGCAGTGCAAAAGCCCGGCCCGACGAGCGACTTTCTCGTCAAAACCAAGCTCAGCCGCCAACAAGCCCGCCAGAACTGCCGATTCGATGGAATGGTCGAGCATGCTCTGCCCATCGATGGAGCGAAACTTTAGGGTCCCCAGCAGCTTGATCAACTCTCGATGCAAACCATGAATACCGAGCTCCAATACCGCCTGTTCACCGGCACGCACAATTCTCTCATCCATCTCTTCTTTGGCCGCAATCACAACCTCTTCAATACGCGCGGGATGGATTCTGCCATCTTCAACCAACTTCTCCATAGCCAGTCGAGCGGTTTCCCGACGCACGGGATGAAATGAACTTAGAATCACCACATCCGGAGTATCATCGATGATCACGTCCACACCGGTGGCGCTCTCTATGGCCCGAATGTTTCGACCTTCGCGTCCAATAATTCGTCCCTTCAGATCATCTGACGGGAGTTTCACCGTGGCCACGGTCTTCTCGGTTACGTATGTGCCCGCCAACCGCTGAACGGCTCCCGCCAAGATGCGTTGAGCTTCGCGCTTACCATCG
>CAZZDT010000697.1:0-3072 GCA_964652435.1 uncultured Bdellovibrionales bacterium | reverse complement strand
TCTAAAAGTTTCGTAGCAATCTCTGAACGGAGCATATCACCGGTTCGAAACAAATCGGTAGTAAACTGCGCGTCCCGATAGAAGCGCTCCACCGGAAACTCTTCGGTAAACCCGTAGCCACCGTGCAATTGCACCGCATGGTCAGCAGCTTTCAGGGCCGACTCCGTGGCAAATACGCGAGCCATATCGACTTCCCGTGCACCTTTAGAGAGCGCTGCGCGCAAGACCAAGAGCCGCGCGCCGTCGTTTTCTGTGACCATGTCTGCAAGCTTAAACTGATTGGCTTGAAACATAGCGATGGGTTTACCAAACTGCTTGCGCTCCATGCCATACTGAGCACCCTCTCCCAGAGACGCTGCACCCAGACCAACCGCCAAAGCGGCAATGCCTAAATCTAAGTCCGTTTGAACTGCCTTCAGCACATCCTCACCAAGCCAAGCAGATGACGCAATCCGTACGCCCTCAAATCGCAGCGTGCATAAAGAAGCTGAACGCAATCCCAAGACGTGAGATGCTGCTTCCACACTTAAACCCTCAGCGTCCAGCGCTACCAATGCAAGCCCTGGCCGATCGTTCAAGGTTGTTCGAACCAAGGCCCACCCTGCATGCTGCGCGATGGCAACCGCCTCTTTTGCGCCATGAAGAACCAAACTGTCGCCATCGGTCTGTGCCACCAAAGGATTGTTACGTTCATCGACCCAAGCCAAAGTTGCGTAGGCCTCGCCAGCCGCCAGACTCTGAACAATTGAACCAAAAGCATCTTCATTTGAAGCTAAAGCCGATGCTGCAACCGAATGCACCACCAAAGCCAAGGCCAATCCACCATCACCCGCAGCGAGCGACTCCACAGATTGGACCCATTCCACCGAACCGAAGCCGGCACCGCCCATGGACTCTGATAACTCAAGGCCCAAAAGACCGAGGTCTCGCAAACCTTCCAAAGCATCTTTCGGCAACTCACCGCTCTGACTCCAGGCTGTGGCATTGGGCTTCACCGCATCCACCACAAAACGGGTCAAAGTGTCGGTCAACATTTCTTGTTCTTCAGTGCGCTCAAACAGCATGGCTTCCTCTAGGTCTGGTGATATCGCCAACAGCCAATACCCCAACCATCGCTATTCGGCAATGGTCCCGGAAAAGTTGAACATGACTGAAATCTTACGACTTTTTTGCCCTATGGCCGCGGTTGTATTACGTGTTTCTTAAGGATTTCTGGACTTAGGCGATTATAGATAGATGGACTCTATGCAATGGGAAAATGCCGCGGCGGCGGTCAAGGCGATCACGGAGGTTTTAAAGACCCGTCCGCCCGAGGTTTGTTACGCCCAGGCTCGCGTTGCATTGGACCAGTATCCCGAGATTGCTGAGCTTCACAGCATCGCTGGGGTCTGTTTTCTACTCCAAGGCAATGACGACAAAGCCCTCGAGTATTTCTCCGAGGCGGCTCGCCTGGCTCCAACGGAGCTGCGTTATCTGGTCAATCAGGCTGAACTTCTCGCAAAATCAAGCCGTGAAGATGAGGCCATGGAAATTTTCCAACAAGTCCTCAATCACGACCCGCGTTACGAAACAGCCTACATCGGTATTGGGAATATCTATCAGGAAAATGAGGAAATAGAATTGGCCGCGTCCCAATTTGCCCGTGCCGTCCGCTTTAACCCGCAATCCGTCGCTGCACGTAACAATTACGCCAGTACCCTTGTGAAGCTCGAAAACTACGAGGAAGCACTTGTCGAAACGCAGGAGATTCTCAAACTGCAGCCAGAGCATAATGTTTCGCACCGCCGCATTGCCAAAATTCTCGTCCACTTTGCAAGAAATGAAGAAGCAGCTCAGGCTTTAGAACGGGCTATTGAATATCATCCAGACGACGCTTTTCTTCTTCACGAAGCCGGTAAAATTTACGATCGCTGTCAGCAGCCATCACAAGCCATCAAGTACCTAGAAAAAGCACACCGCCTCAATCCAGAGGATAGCAATCTGGTGTTGAACCTTGGCAAAGTTTTGCACGACTCCGGGCGGATCGACGATGCCATCGAAGTGCTCTCGCCAGCGGCACATCAAAACCTAGATAATCATGCCCTTTGGTCAAACCTATTGATGCTCTGTCAATACACCAACAAGTTTGATCGAGAAACGCGCTTCAAATTGCATCGCACATGGGCCGACCACATTGAATCAAAAACAAGTCCACTTTCCTTACCTGACCCAGCAAAAGAGGACCCGAATAAAGTCCTGCGAATTGGACTGGTATCAGCCGACCTGCGCGCACACCCCGTAGGATATTTTCTTCAAGCTATTTTAGAAAACCTGCCGGAGGATATTTGCTTCTACGGTTACCACAACACCGACCACTACGATGACCTAAGCCGCTTCTTCCAAAAAGAATGTGCAGGATGGCGTGAGATATGCGACCGGCCAGACCAAGAAGTCGCACAACTGATTCAAGAAGACCAAATCGATATATTATTTGATTTAGCCGGTCATACCTCAGGCAACCGCTTGCCTGTTTTCGCTTTAAAACCCGCGCCCATTCAGATCACTGGATTTGGGTATGTAGACACGACCGGTCTAAGCCGCATGGATTACATCGTCAGCGATGCGTATCAAAGTCCGGCATCAGAGGATTGTTACTACACGGAAACCGTGTGGCGGCGAAATGGAGACTATATTGTTTACGCCCCTCCCACTCAGGGCCCCCAGGTTTCAGAGCTACCCGCAAACCGCAACGGATTTCTCACATTTGGTTCATGTAACAAGCCTGCAAAAATATCAGCCCAAACAATTGCGTTATGGTCGAGAGCATTACACGCAGTGCCCAATTCGAAAATTTTACTCCGCAACGTAGGCCTGGATCAGCCTTCACTTCAACGCCGGATTCTTGGGCATTTTGAAAGCAGTGGGATCACCCCAGATCGGATTCAATTTCTTGGCCGGGGATCCCACAGTGAGTTCTTGGCAACTTACAATCAAATCGACATTGGTTTGGATACCACGCCATACTCCGGTGGTTTAACCACACTTGAGGCCATTTGGATGGGCGTTCCTGTACTGACCCGAGGTGGGCCAAAC
>CAZZDT010000696.1:0-3074 GCA_964652435.1 uncultured Bdellovibrionales bacterium | reverse complement strand
TTCCATGCCGGGTATCATTTTGAAAATACGCTTTTGTTCCGGATACTTAAGCTTGGTTTGAAACCCTACCATATTGTATGCCTGACCATCGGGGTCCTCTTTGCGAAGCTGCAATACTGCGTAAGGCCATCGCCCGGTACGTGGGTCATCAAGCCCTACGGGTTTCATAGCACCGTAACGCAAAGTCTCGCGGCCACCGGCGGCCACCACCTCAATAGGCAGACAGCCCTGAAAGTATTTTGGCTCTTCAAAGTTATGAAGAGGCATGCATTCGCCTTCTAGAATTGCGTCGATGAATGCTTCGTATTGCTCTTTGTTGAGAGGGCAATTCAAATAATCGTCGCCGCCACCTTTTCCGTAACGACTGGCTGCAAAGATGATGTCGCGGTTTAAACTATCGCCGCTGACAATCGGAGCAATGGCATCGTAAAAATAGAGCCGGTCTTGACCAGTCGCCTCTTGAATGGACGCCGCCAGCGCAGCATCGGTGAGTGGGCCCGTTGAGATAATGGTGTGCCCCTCATCGGGTAGGCTCTCAACCACTTCACTGGTTCGGGTGATATTGGGATGGCTGTCCAGGGCCTGCGTGATGGTTTGGCTAAAGCCTACGCGTTCAACCGCAAGTGCGTCACCGGCAGGCACTCTGTTTTCGTAGGCGGCCCGGATAATGAGGGAGTCGAGGCGCCGCATCTCTTCTTTGAGCAGCCCGATGGCATTCATATGGTTGTTAGACCGCAGGGAGTTGGAGCAAACCAACTCACAAAGCTCATCGGAGTTTTGTGCCGGAGTTCGTTTGATGGGTTTCATTTCACTGAGCTGAACTTGGACGCCAGCTTGTGCCAGTTGCCATGCTGCTTCGCTGCCTGCGAGGCCTGCTCCCACGATTTTTACTGATTCGGTCATGGGCCCCAGCTACCGCTCGGGCACTAATCTTTCAAGCGCAAAAGTATGATTCTATTAACTTAAAGGTATCCAGTGCGGCGCCTGAGGGCCCATTCGGCAGAAAAGAGGAGCGTTGCTAGGACCAAAGCCCATGCATTGTCCCAAAGTTCGGTGTTTTTTCGCTTATCGATTTCAATGACTTCGGGAGCAACAGTGTTGAGATTTTCCCATGTATCTTCATTGAATGGGGCACTTTGGCCACCCGTTGCACTTGCAATGGCTTGAAGTAAATCGGGCCGAGGCCTCGCCGTGGCAAGCTCTGTATGCTGGGCCTGAACCACGAATACGCCTTGGCCGGTCATACTTTTTCCATCTTCGAGAGTAGCTTCGGCAATGATGCGGTAGGGACCAGGCTCTAGGTTTTCGTAACTGATCTTGGTGTTTCCATTGTCCCCGGTGATGAGGTCATCCACGTCTACGGTACTGCCATTGCTGCGAAATAGATTCACGCGAACGGCTCTTTGAGAGGCACCTTGATAGTTTGGGTTCAGAACTTTGATGCTTGCTTCGACTGGAGTGCCGGTCTCGTAACGGTACTTACCCGGTAAAACTCGGATTCGTGCATGCTCCGGATCTCGCATGAGCCAACGCAGGGCACCTGACCAAAATCGATGATAAGCACGCAGTGCGGCTCCACCGTCGCGATTGTTTTCGAATCTCCATCGCCAAAGTGAATCGGTCATCAGCGCCATGCTTCGTCCATCTTGGACTTCTCTGACGGCAAGTAGAGGCAGAGATTGACCTGTTTCACTGGAGCCTTGGAGAAGAACTGTGCTGTTTGCCGCGGCACCGAGAGTTGGGTTGATGCTGCTGAAGTTCGGCAGACCTTCCCAAAATGATTCACGATTGGTGCGACTGAGCTCAGTGATGGGGTGAAAGAGTCCAGTTTCGGTAAGTTCTGGTTCATAATAGCCTGTTTCGAAGGCGCCTGAGCCCATGCGAACTGGGAGGATATCGTTGATGGCGGTTCCGGCATAACCTCCGCCATCAAAGCTTTGGGGACCGCCCACCATAATAAAGCCGAGTCCCTTGCGCACAGCTTCGCGAATATTTGGAAGAAAATGAGCCATATTAAAAGGTCGGTAGTCGAAGTTTTGAAAGATAACCACATCAAAGGTGTGGAGCTCGGTATCGAAAATTTTATTGGTTGGAAATGGAATCAGTGAAAGCTCTTTATCCATGACCTGGGGATTATCGTTGGGAGTTCTCAAAATGAAAAACGAAATCAGGTCAACATTTGGATTTTCCTTTAAATGTTGGCGAAGAAATCGTTCATCCCAGCTTGGCCGCCCAGCGACTTGGAGGACACGAATTTTATCTCGAATCACTTTAACCACGAATGAGTGTATATTGTTTTCGGGAACAGCTTCTCCGGCGAATGTCGGTATTTCAACGGTGTAAATAAATTCGCCCACTGCATCGGGTTTGGTTTCAAACGAAAGAACATGCGAGTTGGACCCGTCTAAGACGACTTGCTCGGTGGTTAAAAGTTCGTTTCCTCTTTTAAGTGAAACCGGAACCGTAGCGCCGTCAAAACCAGTAGAGTCAAGGGTTACCTGGATTTCCATGGTGTTGTGAACAAACGCAAATTCGTCGGCGACTACTTTCTGAATACTGATATCCTTGAATATCCCTTGCTTGGCTGGCCAGCTGGTGTTGACGGGAACGCCAAGGGAAGCCAACCGGTTTTTGAGTTGAGACTCTACTTCTTGTTTTTTGGCCAGGGCCAATTCCACATTGTCTGCACCATCGGAGATGAGAAGAACTCCCGCCAAAGGTCTTCCTGCACCGTGGTTTTGTATATTTTCTAAAGCAGAGAGAAGATCTGTGGTTTCACCTTGGGGGGTGCGGCCCAGAACATCTTCTGAAATGGGGCCGTTCAAATCATAGAACTCTAGGATGTGATCTTTGGCTAGGTTTTTTAGCGCCTCATCGCTGGATTCGAATACGTTTAAAACATCTGCGTAGCGGTTGTTGGTCTTGTCGCTTCCCAGGGTCATGCTCATAGAGCGGTCGATGACCACCGCGAACCGGTCGCGAACTTTTCGAACCAATCGTTCTTGAACGGCAGGCTCAATCAGAAAACCAAGGACCAAAAGGGCGCCAAGCAGCCTCAAGATACTAAGTGAGAA
>CAZZDT010000695.1:0-3077 GCA_964652435.1 uncultured Bdellovibrionales bacterium | reverse complement strand
TGGGGCCAGCATTGTAGGCGGCCAGGGCATACTCTACTTTGCCCCCGAAGTTTCTGAGCATTTTCTTGAAGTAACGACATCCCAAATACACATTGGTCGAGGGTTTTAGGATGTTATTGGGGTCAAATTTCTCTGATTCAACGCTTATGCCCAGCAGGTCAGCAGCGGTGGTTGGCATGAGCTGCATCAGTCCCAGGGCACCCACTGGCGATACCGCCCGCGGATTGAATGCACTTTCTTGGCGTGAGAGGGCAATCAGGGTGTTTTGCTCAAGGGCAAAGCGTTTAGCTGTGCGCTTCACCAGACTTACGTAACGATCAGGAAAGTTGGCCGCTAATGTTCGCACTGTTGTTTTCGTGAATTGCGGGTAGCGCCGATTGCGGATGCCGCGAAAACGAGCAGCCAGAAGAGGGGCGTTTAATGATTTCGCCAGTTCTTGACCCAGCTCAAGGTCTTTGGGCCCCAGTTCATCGTAGGCCTTTGGCAACACTTGCTGGAGTCCCGTAAGGGCCTGCTTCGAAAGATCTGCCTTGATAAGACCTTGAACGTGGCTGAGCTGGTGGTTGGTATGCGACGTTGGAAGATTTGCGGCGGGGGTAACCACCTGGAGCTCCGCTTCACCCAAAATGAAGTCGCCCGCTCGATGGGCGTAATAATCAACCGGGAAGCGTTGAACCAGAGCAATGAATTCACTCATGGCCGTTGCTTTTTCGCCGAGCTCTTGAGCAGCGCGAGCAGCCCAATAAATACTGGCGGCCGCTTTCGGACCAAAAGGGTCGCTTTCGAGAAGCGTTTGGAAGAACTGACGGGCTTGCTTGTACTCTCCCCGTCGCCAAGCAACCCAACCAAGTCCCCAGAGAGCTTGGTTACGGTTTGGCCCCAAGGGATTGCTTAAGAGCTGCGTTTCGAAGTGGCGCTGTGCATCGTCGTAACGACGGTACTCAATGGCCATTTGTCCGGCTCTGGCTCTGGCTTCGTTGCTAAGGGTGTCGATATAGCCGGAGGCAACGTTTTCAAAATGAAAAAGTGCGGTTTTATAGGCACCGCGACGTCTTTGAGCTTCACCCAAATCAAGTTGAATCGCGCGTCTTAAGTGAAGTCCCGGATTGGCTTTGAGGGCGCGGCGAAGAATATAAATGGCTTCTGGGAGCTTTTCGGTTTCGATGTAGCGAGCTCCCAGCGCATGACGAACCTCAGCTCGAAGTTGACCTTTTTGAAAGGGATTGCGCGAAAGACGGTTTAAGGACCGTGTTGCGATGGTTTTACCTCGGATGCGTAACCGATAAAGAGGCGGTGGAACCACTTTGAGAATAAAGCTTCGTTCGCCCTTGAGGTAGCGCTTGACCGGGTTGTGCTTGGCCAATTGCCAGAGAGACCATACTCCCCATACTTGGGTCGGTTCACGCCACCAGAGCTGTCTGAGCAGGAGAATCCCTTCTTCCGTCTTGCCGGTTCCCAAAAGGGCACAGCCCTTGAGAAATACGATTTCGTTGTCGTGTTCTTCATTGGGGAGAACTTTGAGTAATTCTTCAAAGCGCTCGGTCTGGAAAAGAGCCCAAGCCCGAACAATGAGGGTACTGATGTCTTTTCCCCAATTGGTGGTAAACGATTTGGAGAGCTCTTGGTGCGCTTCTTCAGCAAGACCTTGCTCGAGTAACTTGCGACTTTGGTCTATTCGCAGAAGCTCTTCGATTTCTTTTTCGGAGGCGTCGCTAAGAGTGGAATCGGCTTGGGAAATGGGAGTGGGCTGAACGGTTTCCGCGGCGCCTGTGGAATCAGGCACTGGGCTGGTTAAAACCAGCATAAAAACAATAGAAACTACCCCACCCATATTTGCTTAGACTAGCAGAGTCCCCCGACATGGTCGAACAAAAGAGCCGGATATCCCCATACCCGGCTCTTTGCGACACTTTGATTAAAGAATCTTGAGCAGCTCGATATCGAATACGAGCATACCTGCAGGGCGGCCTGGCTTGTTGCCATAGGCCAGCTCAGCTGGGATCCAGAATCGTGTTTTCTCGCCAGGAACCATCAGTTGAACACCTTCGGTCCAGCCTTTGATAACACCGTAGAGAGGAAATTGTGCTGGCTTACCGCGCAGTACAGAGCTGTCGAACATCTTTCCGTCCGTGGTCCAGCCGGTGTAGTGAACTTCTACGCGGTCAGTCTGTTTAGGGTGAGCTTCACCTTTGCCTGCGGTCAGTACTTTGTAGCCGATACCGGTTTCAGTCTTTTTGGCGTCTGCTGGGATTGCCGCAACATCTGCTGGAGCAGGGATTGGTTTGGGTGCTTCTTGGATGCTGATCAGCTCAACATCAAATACGAGTGTTCCAGAGGGAGCACCTGGACGCATTGGCTTGTCGCCGTATGCAAGGTTACCCGGAATCCAAAAGCGACGCTTTTCACCGGTGACCATGAGTTGAAGTCCTTCGGTCCAACCCTTGATCACGCGATTAAGAGGGAACTTTGCGGTGCGTCCGCGATTAACCGAGCTGTCGAACATCTTTCCGTCTGTGGTCCAGCCGGTGTAGTGCACTTCTACGGTGTCCTCAGCCTTTGGATTAACGGTTCCGCTTCCTTGAACAATCACTTTGGAAGCGAGGCCACTGGCAGTCTTGATCGCATCCGCGGGTGCTGCAGCTACATCATCAGGAGCAGGCATGGGACGAGGCCGCAATTTCGCAGGATTTGCGGGAACTGGCTTGGCGGTTTTGGCTGGCGTGTTTTTCGGGGTCAAAGCTTTTGCCTCCTTGGTTGCCGCAGGTTTCGCTTCAGCTGGAGCTTCCGCGCCTGATTGGCAGGCGAGCAATGAAAGAGAAATGACGAGGACTGATAAGATAGATACGTTTTTCATGGGCGTGGTCTATAGCTTGTTTTGTCGGGGCCGAAAAGGGCTTTCCGGAGCTTCTGATGCTCAGGATTGGTGGGATTTCGATTTCCCGAAGTTGTTGATGAAAAGACCAAAAAAAAGCCGGATGAATCAATGATTCACCCGGCTATTTTTCGAATTGTGGAGCGGGACACGAGATTCGAACTCGCGACTTCAACCTTGGCAAGGTTGCACTCTACCACTGAGT
>CAZZDT010000694.1:0-3081 GCA_964652435.1 uncultured Bdellovibrionales bacterium | reverse complement strand
CACTCAAATCGGGCAGCTCTGACGCTTCATCCAATACAAAATCCCAAAAGGCGATGGAGGTCTCATTGGGCGACAAGTGGGCATCTGGCTCAAAGCTTTCGCGGTAAAGAACCGCGCCATTGAGATGAAGCTCGTCAATGGCACCAGAGAAATGGTCGTGAACCCCATGGAACAACAAGACCCGCTCGGCCGCACCAATGAGTAAATCGTCGTCGTGGGCGGGCCCTTTATGAGTGTAATCACATTCTTCCGTCAGCACCCCATTGAGAAAGAAAGCTTTGTGCCCTTCTTCTGCACCAGAAGATTCAAGGGTCATGGCCACGTGCTGCCATGTGTGCAATTCGGGCAAATCCGTGACCATCCAAGCGCAAGCGTCTTCGGCAGAGCCGGTGGCCCACACCAAACCTGCCCCGGGCTGCACCCAAAGCATATAATCGGTTTGCGCGGGGTCCAAAGTCCACCGCTTCGAAATTACCGCGCCCGCAATTTCGGCATCAATGCGAATCCAACCTTCGATGGTCAGTGCCTTGTTGGTCCCAGTCCCCAGCTCTAAATCAGCCGAAGAAGTCACCTCCACAGCATCCCTTTCGGACGCTACAAACAACAAAGCCCCGGTTTCTCCGGAAGACCCTTCAGCCTGGCGGTCATCGGGATCTGGACCCAAAACACAAGCAGCCAAGGCAAACCCAAGGACGCATGTGGTTATGGTTCTAATACTCCAAAGAAACAATCGGTCCTCAACTCAAAGTGGTGTCCGTTAAACCGCGCCGACCTCAAGACGTGAAAAGATTAATTGGCATCTTTTTTCTTGAAAACCCAAACCCAGCAATCCGCCCAGGCCAAAGGTGATGTGACCGCTTTAATGACGTCATACACCAATCGCTTGTACATTTTTTTCGGTCTCGGACCGACATGGAAAATATGGGCAAGCTCGAACCCTTTTGCAGCGGCGCTCTTTTGTAAAACACGGGTGGCCGACTCTGGATTCACCAACCAAAGGTGTCGGTGACCACCATCCGTGTTTACCATTTGTAATCCATGACAAGGAATGTCCTTGCCCCGTACAAAACCAGCACGAATTCTAAAATTGAATTCATTCGGAAGGCTCACCACCACGTATTTTTTGGCCCATTCCATGGCGGTCTCGAAATAGGGAACAAATCCGAGAGTATGCTCCAACACATCGAACAACAATACAGCATCCGCTTCCTCTTTCACAAAATCAAAAGAAGACTGCTCCACCGGGTGGTAGGTAATGTCAGGGTTATCAGCCTCATCGTAAATGCCAGCATTGGCATCGTAACCCGCATAGTTGATATGGGCGGATAAGTTTTGCTGAACAACGCCATCTGCACACCCAATATCGATCACGGAATCAATATCTAATTTTTGAACAATGTTTTGGGCGTAGAAAGCAGCCAATCGAAAAGATGGCCCACCCTCAAAAAAGAGCCGATGGCACTCGTGATCTTGGGAGGTATGCTGAGCTTTCATGTTGGGCCTTTCCAAAAAAGTGTTCTGGCAAAGCCTATAGAGAAAAACAGGCCAACCGTAAAGGCAGGTTCTTGGGCCAGACCCTCAATTACGGCTGATAAAGAGCCCTCTAAACGCCTAATTGGGCATAAAAATTCAACGCCTTAAAAATACGGCCGTCACGCAGCGCTGTTTACAGGGGGGTTCGCGTTCCGTACATCACCAAAACACACATCTCGTCGTTGGTCCCTTCCCCAAAATAGATGGGAGACGTGTCTGCAGATGTGTTGTAGACACACGTAATTTTGAGTTCCTCACCGGGTAACAGCGGCACACTCTCGGAATAAAAATAGAACCATTGCCAATTGAAATCCCAATAAGGCACATCGTTAATGCAGGTGGTGGTTCCGTCTGCCGCAACGATCTCCGTTCTCATGGTGACGCCGCGCTGGTGCATGTGTGGCACCAAACCCCAAAAATTTACTTGGTGGGTGCCCGAGGTCATAAATTCTGTATCCACAGTATACGAGTGACTCACCTCACTCTGTCCCGGCGCAAGATTGAGTTCGCTATCACTCACCAGTCGCATGTAACCTTCATTGCTGACCGTGTTTTCAAGTTTTAATTTCAAGGCCGTCTTATCGCTTTGGTCGTCGTCGACAAAGTTATAATGGAGTTGCATCACCATTTTATGATTGGGCTCTATTTGGATCCCTGAATTATCAGGAAACACCACCGCCCCTGTTCCAGGCGCCCAACCACCCACAAGCTCGTAATCCTCTTCGGGAAGACCGGGGCCGCCAAAGCAAGTATAGCCCTCACCCGCTTCCGCGGCGGCCTTTTGAGCTGCCAATGTATCGCCAGCGACGGTTGTCATACGGTAAAGCAGCACATGGTGGACGATATTGATGTTGCCTGGCACCACTTCAAAACCGGTCAAATATTTCGTGGTCGCAATCTCAGGATCGACCACAAAGCACCGATAATCGTCTCGCTCGAAATCATCACTCCCTGAGGGAAAATAATCATTGGTCATCGAAACAGTGGTGGTTGGTTCTTCTAAAGAGGCCAAACTCGGTGGCTCATGACTTTCTTCCGTGGGAATGCCCTCAGGCGCGCCGTCGTCCGCCCAGGTACCCAACAGCTCGATTTCTTCTTCAGTGAGCCAAAGCGCATCACGGTACGAACCACAAGAACCCGAATTGTCTGCATACCAAGGTGGCATGAGTCGGTTCTCTGTATAAAACTTGATGGTGGAAGCGAGCGGCGCCGCTGCCGCAAAAGTATCGAGCGGCGTCTCGGAGCGCACCCCGCCTTGCCGGTGACAAGTGACACAATTCTGCGCCAAAATGGGTGCGATTTGAGCATTATAAGTCACTGTGGTCGGCAAAGCGCTGCCCCCATCAGTGGGGGACGAAGTGGGCGGATTTGTATTGCCACCGTCTGCGGGCGGAGACGGGGGCTCAGACGGAGGCGATTCCGATCCGCCATCGACTGCCAAAGGCTGACTGGGGGGCTCCGGTGGCGATGGCTCGGAGGGCGTGTCGTTTTCAGGGCAAGCCGCCAACACGAAGAAGCAAATAAAGGAAAATAGGTACTTGGTACGCA
>CAZZDT010000693.1:0-3082 GCA_964652435.1 uncultured Bdellovibrionales bacterium | reverse complement strand
GACCATCCAAACTCGCAGAACTCGGCTCATCAGAGGTACACCTGCCAGTAAATGAGTGGCCAAATGCCTACCACAAAGTACCAGAAAGCCTGAGCTCCCCAGAGCTGGCCTGGCGTCATAGTGCCCAACACCAACCGAACAAAGCAAAACACCAAAGCCGCAAGCGCGGCGATAGCGTGAAGCCCGTGGAAACCAACGATGGTATAAAAGAATGCCCCGTGAGCGCTTGAGGTCAGAGTGAGTCCTTGTTCAAGAAGAGCCGCCCACTCCACGCCCTGAGCGATGACGAACCATGCACCCAGAACCAACGAAACGAAGAACGGCGCAATTGCGGCCTTCGCGTTACGGCGAAACACGATCTCCGTAACAATGAGCAATAAGCCGCTGGCGACCAGCGCGCCTGTGTTGATTAAAGTTTCTTCAGCAGGCAGCAGTGGCTGACCCGCCGGGGGCCATACACCACCTACGGCGCGACCCTTAACAATCATAAAAGCGCTGATAAACCCTGTAAAAAGCATCACTTCCGTGACGATCATAATCGACACTGCGAGCAAGCCGCTTGGGATAAGTTCCCGCCGTTGTGGGGACGGTAAAGCTGAAGTGGAAACTTCTGATGCAGCCAAGGTTTCCTTCATGAGAATCTGCTCCAAATCAGTGAGCGCCACCTGTTTTAAGAGCCTCTACTGCCGCCGCGTTCTTCTCCACAATCGCCTTCGCTGCTTCGTTTGACCAGTTCTGACCCTCGTGGGCTAAAACATCGACCATTACGCCGGCAATAAAGATTGCGATAAGCACCAAACAGGTTTGGAGAATATAGCTGATATAAGGCTTCTCTTGTGGCAAATGCATAAAGTGAACAATGACCAATCTCGCCTTAAGGAAAGCCACACCAAACGCCGTAGTCATCGTCAGAATAAAGCCGATGATATGTGGAACTCCCAATTGCTCAGTCATATAGTCCGCGATAAACGGGCCAATGAAACTGATTAAGAAGAAGATGACGAGAAGTTTAAATACTTTTTTGTAGTGTTCCGAATGGTCGCCATGTGCGTGTTCTGCAGACATTCTTATTACCTCGCCTTATTTCGCAATATAGAGTAGCGGAAACAGGAAAATCCAAACCAAGTCGACAAAGTGCCAGTAGATACCAATGAGTTCTACTCTTTGCAGTTCCTTGCCTTGTTTGGCCAACCCAGCAATCCAGATCATTAAACACATACCTGCAATAACGTGCAGTCCGTGAATCCCGGCCGCTATATAGTAGAATGACCAGAACATCCCGGCCGTGATGGTATAGCCAAGCTCGATTTCGTGGTTCCATTCGTAGCTTTTGACGCACAGAAAGATAAAGCCTCCAAGCACCGTTAGCCAAAGTAGCTTCGATGCTTTTTTACCATCTCCCTGCTCAGCCGCATTGTGGGCCAATACCGCGCAATAGCTCGAGGTTAGAAGAACCATGGTGTTAAAACCACCTGCCCATACGTTCGTGTAAATCGCATCCAGACCAAACTCTGGGTGGCCGATACGGTGAATCAGGTATGCACCCAGAACACCACCGAAGATAACGATTTCCGATGCAACGACCCACCAAACCGCGAGCCGGCCGGTCGGCATTCCAGTGACGCTACGGTCAGTTGCTATAGGTTTTGCCATTCCCATTTTACTTTGCCCTTCGTTGGTTAAGCAGGTTCGTTTTGAGGCCAAAAGTCAGATTCGCGACCCTCAACACTGTACTCATATGGTCCCCGGTAACAAGTCGGCATGTTTCCAGGGAAGTTACCGTGAGGCGGTGGCGACTCAGCAACCCATTCCAGCGTATTCGCATTGTAGGGGTTCTTCGGCGCCTTCTCACCAAAGAGCCAGCTCTTGATGACGTTCGCAAAGAAAACGAATTGAAAGAGAATCATAACGATCAACGCAGTCGTCGCCAGAATACGGATATTCTGGAGTTCCGGCGTCGCCAGCTCTGGGAAGTGCTGGAAGTTATAAATACGACGGTGCTGGCCGGCCACTCCGATAAAGAAGAGCGGAATAAAGATAAAGTTCAGGGAAATAATAGTTCCCCAGAAGTGAATCTTGCCGAGCGTTTCATCAAGCATCTTTCCGAACATCTTCGGGAACCAATATGTGAAGCCCGCGAACGAACCAATAAAGGCAATTGGGAAGAAGGTGTAATGGAAGTGAGCGATGACAAAATAGGTGTCGTGGAGATAAATATCCGCTCCACTTGCTCCCAGGAAGATTCCTGTAACCCCGCCAATTAAAAATTCTGCGATGAACGAAAGCGCCCAAAGCATCGGTACGGTAAACGTAATCGAGCCGCCGAAGAGCGTCGCGATATACACAAAACACATTTCCGCAATAGGCACCGAAATAAGCAGTGTGGTGACCGTAAAGACGTTTGCCATTCGCGGGTCAATACCAGAGATGAACTGGTGGTGGGCCCATACTGTGAAGCTCAAGATACCTGTCGCAATCGCTGTATAAAGAATGGTCTTGTAACCGAAGAGTTTCTTGCGAGAGAAAACCGAAATGATCTCTGCCACAATACCCATTGCAGGCAGGAGAACAACGTAAACTTCCGGGTGCCCAAAGAACCAGAACAAGTGCTGCCACAAAACAGGGTCACCACCCATATCTGGGTTAAAGAAGCCAGTTCCTACGGTTTGGTCAAAAATCAGCATGACCGCACCTGCGAGCAACGGCCCTACAGATGCAAGAAAGAGGATACTTGCTATGATGATCATCCACACGACCATTGGAATATCGCTGAACTTCATGCCTGGCGCCCGCGAGTTCATGGTCGTCACAATGAAGTTGATACCACCCAAGAGAAAGGCGATGAATTCCAAGCCAACAGCAACAACCCAGAGCGTCGAGCCCAAAGGCGTTAAGTTGTACTGAGACTGTGCCGACAACGGCGGATATGCCGTCCAGGCACCTCCAAAGCCGCCACCCTCTACGAAGAATGATGCGATGAGAACAATCGAACTGAGCAGGAATACTTGATATGATAGCCGATTGATTCGCGGGAAGACCATGTCATCACAGCCGAGCATCAATGGGATCAAGTAGTTACCGA
>CAZZDT010000692.1:0-3086 GCA_964652435.1 uncultured Bdellovibrionales bacterium | reverse complement strand
GTTATGGTTTCGATATTGGCTGGATTGCCATGCAAGAAACCGTTCTCTATCTTCACGCCGCCATTTTCATGTTGGGTATGGCCTATACCTTGAAACACGATGGCCACGTTCGAGTGGATGTTTTTTACCGCAACTTTTCCAAGCGCGGGCAGGCCTGGGTCAACATGCTGGGTTTTGTATTTTTGTTGATGCCCATATGCGTGTTCATTGGTGTCATGAGTTTCGAGTATGTGCAGGCCTCTTGGGCATTGAAGGAGACATCGGCTGAGGCGGGTGGTTTGCCTTGGGTGTATCTGCTCAAGTCCTTGATTCTCTTGATGGTCGCCGCCCTCATGCTTCAAGGGGTCGCTGAATTTTTACGTTCATTGAGTGTGCTGCTTGGCTGGGTTGAAGCCACAGAGGATGGAGCCAACCATGGTTGAGTTCATTCCTCTCGTGATGTTTGGCTGCGTATGCCTTGTGCTCATGTTCGGATACCCTGTTGCGTTTTCGCTTGGGGGCACGGCACTTTTATTTGCTGGCTTCGGGGTGATGACCGGGACATTCGACGAGGCCTTTATCATGGCCACGCCAAGCCGTCTCTATGGAATCATGAGCAATCAAACTCTGATTGCAGTTCCGCTTTTTGTTTTGATGGGAGTGATGCTCGAGAAGACCCGGGTCGCAGAGGACCTTTTGGATGCCATGGCACTCTTATTGGGCCGGCTTCGCGGTGGTCTTGGCATTTCCGTAACGTTGGTAGGAATGCTTCTGGCTGCCAGTACCGGCATTGTTGGGGCAACGGTTGTGACCATGGGCGTTCTATCTCTGCCCACCATGCTCAAGCGAGGCTATCATCCGGCTTTTGCTACGGGAACCATTTGCGCCACGGGAACCTTGGGCCAAATCATTCCACCTTCTATTGCGCTGGTTCTTTTGGGGGATGTTCTCTCCAGTGCATACCAGCAGGCTCAACTGAATATGGGCGTGTTCTCGCCAAAGACCATATCCGTGGGAGACTTGTTCGCAGGAGCGATGATTCCCGGACTGATTTTGGTTGGATTTTACATCATCTATATCTTTGGACTGGCCACCATTAAGCCTGAGCTGGCCCCAAGCTTAAGTCGGGAAGAACTCCTTGAGGGCAAAGAACACCAGAGTTTCGCTCAGCAAATGCTTCGGGGCCTCGTTCCGCCGTTGGTGTTGATTACGGCCGTTTTGGGCTCGATTCTAATGGGACTTGCGACGCCTACAGAAGCTGCGGGCGTGGGTGCATTTGGGGCCATGGTTTTGGCTGCGTTGCAAAAACAGCTGACCTTAGAGCGTCTCCATAATGTTTTAAAGGACACCATGAGCGTCACGGCCATGGTCTTTTTGATTCTGGTGGGCGCTGCCATTTTCTCCTTGGTCTTTCGAGGTTTTGGTGGAGATGAACTCATCCAGGAACTCTTTGCTCGAGGTCCAGACGATGTCTTTGGAGCCACACTCATCGTGATGGTGGTCATCTTCTTCTTAGGCTTTATTCTCGACTTCATCGAAATCACATTTGTTGTGGTGCCTATTGTTGGACCCGTGCTCTTGGGTATGGGTTTAGACCCGGTTTGGCTGGGGGTCATGATTGCGGTGAACTTGCAAACGTCGTTTCTCACGCCACCCTTTGGCTTTGCTCTCTTTTACCTACGGGGTGTAGCCCCAGAGAGTGTTCCGACTTCTGCGATTTACAAGGGCGTGGTGCCTTATGTTGCGATGCAAATTCTGCTACTCGTAGCCTTGGCTTTATGGCCCGAATTAACCACTTGGCTGCCGGCGCAGCTTTATAACTAAGGACGAAGACATGCTTCGACAGGTCTCTACACTTACTCTATTGATTGTATGGCTTTTGGCTGCAGGTTGTGCGCCCAAGCAAGATAGCGCGGCGGGCGGGGAAGCGGTTGCCCCTCAAAAAACTTTCAAGTGGAAAATGGTAACGACTTGGCCCAAGAACTTTCCGGTTTTGGGTACTGCGCCAGAGCGATTCGCCAAGAACGTAGAAGCCATGAGCAATGGCCGCATCAAGATTAAAGTTTATGGTGCCGGTGAATTGGTACCAGCCATGGAAGTTTTCGATGCGGTTTCTCGGGGAACGGCTGAGCTGGGCCACGGCGGCGCTTACTACTGGAAAGGTAAGATTCCAGAGGCCCAGTTTTTCACCACGGTTCCATTCGGCTTTACTGCGCAAGAAATGAACGGCTGGCTTCATTATGGCGGCGGCATGGATTTGTGGCGCGAGCTCTACAGCAAGTTCGGTTTGGAGCCTTTGGCGGCAGGTAACTCTGGCGTGCAAATGGGTGGCTGGTTCAACAAAGAAATCACGACCATGGAAGACCTAAAAGGGTTAAAGATGCGTATCCCGGGACTGGGTGGCGAAGTCTTTAAACGTGCCGGTGGTGTACCGGTGATGTTACCCGGTGGAGAAGTTTTCACGGCACTGCAGACAGGCGCTATCGATGCTACCGAATGGGTTGGCCCATACAACGACCTCGCTTTCGGTTTCTTTAAGGCAGCCAAATATTACTATTACCCAGGATGGCATGAGCCAGGTGCAACACTTGAGATGATGATCAATCAGAAAGCCATGGCTGAATTACCAGAAGACCTTCAAGCCATTGTTCGGATTGCCGCCCGCGATTGTAATCAGGACATGCTTGATGAATTTACCGCCCGTAATGCATCCAGCCTTGAGACCTTAGTAAACGAGCATAAGGTTGAGCTTCGACCTTATCCGCAGGAAGTTCTCAGCCAGTTGCAGACACTTTCTGCTCAGGTGGTCGAGGAAGAAGCGAATAAAACCGAGATGGGCAAGAAGGTATACGCATCTTTTAAGGCCTTTCGAGACAGCATCGCAAAATACCACGATATTACTGAGCGAGCTTACATCAATGCTCGTCATAAGGATTGATGACTATCAACTAGTTGAATTATAAGAGTTTATTGACTTAGGAGTGCATTTTTCGCACGCAACTGGGTCCTTTATGCCGACTCTTCCTACCGGATTGAACGGGTCCTTTTTCGGGTAGATCTCGTAAAAACCAATATTTTTGCGGATTTAACTAGACAAAGCGGGTTGC
>CAZZDT010000691.1:0-3086 GCA_964652435.1 uncultured Bdellovibrionales bacterium | reverse complement strand
CACCAAGTGGTTGCCAGCGTTTTTGGGAGAGTGTGACGGGCATTTTGCCCTCGCTGCATGTGCCGGGTTCAATGGAAATGAGGGGAACTCCTGGCTGCTCGAGGAAGGTTCTAAATGCCTCGCTGAAACCCTCGTATCCAGAAGCCTTTTGAAAGGCAGCAATGAGATCAGAGCTGGTAGCATTTCCCCACGCATGGTCTTGAAGATATTGGCGAATCCCAGTTTGAAATGCATCTTCTCCGATGAGATTTTCAAACATCTCCAGTACCGCGTAACCTTTTCCGTAGGTGATTCCATCGAAGGCATTATCAATGTCGCCCCGGGTGGTTATCGGTTCCCGAATGCGTCTCGATTTAGGATTGGAGTCTTGCTCCATAACCCAAGTGAACCATCGTAAGGCGCCAATTTTGTTTTTCCAGTCGGGGCGATATTTCGATACGACTTTGCCCGCAAACCACGTTGCAAAGGCTTCGTTAAGCCATAGGTCATCCCACCAAGGCATAGTTACCAAGTCTCCAAACCATATGTGCGCAAGTTCATGGGCATGGGTGTTGGCGTAGCTGGCCAGTTGTCTGTCGGTGACGGTGGCCTCGTCGAACAAGAGCAGTGAATCGCGATAGGTGATAAGCCCGGGGTTCTCCATGGCTCCAGCTTCGAAGTCGGGTACTGCAACCAGGTCTAATTTCTCATAGGGATAGGGCATCCCAAAATAGTCCTCGGTGATTGCCAATATCTTCTTGGTTTCGCGTAGGGCCATCGCTGCCTGAGAAGATTTACCGTGGGCGGTAATAATGCGCACCCGTAGACTGGTTCCATCAGGTCTTGCTATGTCATCAGCAGGATTGTGAATGACTTCGAGAGGGCCAATGGCCATGGCTAAGAGGTAAGTTGGGAGCGGTTTACTGGTAGCAAATTGGTGAGTGGTAAAGCCGTCTTGAGTTTGCGTGGATTCAAGAGGGGTATTGAAGAATGCTTTTTGTTTTTCAGGAACTTTAAAGCTTACGGTGAATGGAACTTTAAACCGTGGTTCATCAAAGCATGGAAAAGCCTCACGTGCGCCTAATGGTTCCATTTGACTGAAGATGTACCAACGCTCTTCAGATTGAACTCGGTACATGCCAAAAAGAGGGTTTGCCATGGTACCTTTAAATTGGATGCTAAGAGTACCGGATTGGGCGTCAATTGGGTTTGCAAAGCTTAGCCCTAACCAATCATCTCCTTTACGAGATACCGCTAAACTGTGGTTGGTCCCTGAACCATCTGTGAAGAAGGCTTTTTCAATTTCGTGTTTAAGACTGTGTAGCCAGATGGTTTCTTGAGCCGTCTTTAACTCCAGCGAAATGGAAACCTTGCCCGAGTAATCTTTCTTTTCAGGATCGAGAGTAAGCTCAACGTTGTAGCTTGTGGGAACAACATTGCCATCGACTCTGTCGGTCTCGTAGGGCTTGCCTTGGCCAGCTTCATGGTTGCCCGTTACCGGTGTGTTCGCCGTAGATGCACAAGCTGTAAGAGCAAGGTGAATGATTAGGAAAAGGCCGAGTCGTGAAAGAATTTGTTGCATGGTGTTTGATCCTTTGGCGGAAGCTACCAGAACCGATGCAACCCGGGAAGTGCCGCATAACTCTTTTTCGGCAGCACCTCATAGAACTCGAAGTTGTTGGAAAATATAGGTTATTTTTTCTTGGAGACGTGAAATCAAAGTGGTTTTAAAATCAAAACCATGGACGTTTAGTGATTTGGCGAAACAGTGCTTGGAAGTTTGCTTGGAGTCAGAGCAAAAAAAAAGCGCCGAGGAGAACCCCGGCGCCTAAGAAGTTGGTTTGTTTGAGTTTAGGTTTAACCTTTTTCTTGGAGGAACCTAAACCGGTCTACCAGTGCCAAGGCTAGAAAAGTGACCAAGATGGTAGCACCTAAGCGATAGGCATTTTCTGTAATCGGATTCGATGGAATGCGGCCGGCTGTGACCAGCGCAAACATAACCACACCCACTAAAAAGATTGCCCAAGCTCCAAAGAAGAAACGTGCGGGCCGAAAACCCGCTTTCATACAGGAGCGTGCGGCCGCCACGATAACTCCGCATCCCACCAAGACCAATGGGATAACCATTTTGATCATAATCTTATATGGCAGGAAGAACTGCGCCACCGAGAGCCCAAGCATCAAGAACGCCATACCTTTGAGCACTTTATTGAGCTTGGGTGAATACTGTTCGGCTTCGTTGAAGCGGCGTGTGAACTCAAGCGCAAAAAAGAATGCAGACAAGATAAAGAAGAGCAGCGTTAGATTGTTGAAGTCTGGTGAACCCGGCCACAGATATTCATAACCATGTCCAAGCAAGTTCATTTGGAAGAGGAGAAACAAAGACAAGAAGCCAACGTATAAGAGGTAGTTGACGTCTTTGAGTGGAATGAACATTAAGCCGTTGAAGATAATCATAACCAGGAAGATTCCATAGAAGACACCAGAGCCAAAAAGCTCATCCATACTTTTGAGACCAAAGGCCCGCTCGCTGTAGAGCTTAAGGGGGAGCTTCATAGCACCGGTTGTCATGACTCGAAGGTAAACGGGAGTGGTGTCACCTTCCCAGCGTTCAAACGAAAAGTTTGGAAGTGGGTGATTCCAGTAACGACCTTCAAAGGGCTCGCTGTCGCCCGCAACTTGAGCTTGCCAATTTCCGTCAGCATCTTTTTGATAGAAGTGAATCGAGTCTAGTGCTGCGTAGTCATCCTCCACCACCCATTGAATGGTTTCACTTTTATTATCTACAACAATTCGAAACCAATAAGCAGAGGTGAGACCAAGTCCAAAGTTGGGTACATCAAGACCAGTCTCTTCGTTTAGTTTTTTGAAATTTCCTTGGAACCCATCGGCACTTACATCGTCGATGGTCAGTTTCGCTTCAGTATCCTCGAACCATTCGAGATGGGGCGAGAGGTCGACCATATCTGCATCGGGTGGAACGACAACCATCGTTGGTGCCGGTGCTGCTTCAGCTGGTGCCTCTTCAGCCGGTGCTGCTTCAGTTGGAGCTACTTCAGTTGGAGCTGCTTCAGTTGGAGCTGCTTCAGCCGGAGCTGCTTCTTCTG
>CAZZDT010000690.1:0-3089 GCA_964652435.1 uncultured Bdellovibrionales bacterium | reverse complement strand
TGGGTCTGCCCAAGTAGCAGTGAAGCTTTCGCCCGCGCTGTCAGTGAAAGTGAGCTTCACTGTAGTCATGACTTCGTTTGGATCATGGTCATGACCCTCGTGGTCGTCGTGATCGTGATCATCGTGACCAACGTCTTCGCCACAACCAATAAGAGCTAGTGAAGGCAAGAGTGCCAGTAAAAGGAATTTTTGGAGCTTTTTCATGAATTTCTCTCTGTGTACAAATTTGCATTTCAGCATAACTGCTGTTTTTGAATCAGCCGCTGTCCTTAATGCAAGCGATTTGCATTTGCAAGATGCTAGGACGGTTCTGGCTAATTTTTCGTTACCAAATGGGCGCTTTGGTAAAATTGAGGGGTTTATGCTCTTACGATAGTTGTTTCGTAGTTCAGCAGGCAGGCTGTCAATAAACGTAGCCCCTCTATTTATGTACTGCCTCCTAGCAGGTCTGGAGCAATCCGCATACTCAAAAGTTGAGTAAATTATCCCAAAACACACCATTTTTTGGGAAGAAGACTGAGTGAGAAGGGCTGAATGGGAATTTTGCTTGAGTGCTTTTATTCAACAATGACGTTGAAATCGACGTTGATATCGGTGGAGCCGGGTAGGTCTGTTCCACTTCCTGAATCTACGACGTCGGCCAGAGTTCCCGTTTTAACTGCCTCTCCGTTGATAGGAGGCATGTGACGAAGGAGCACGCTGAGTACGCCGGTGCCTGAAGCTTTGGCTGTGAACGTATTCATGAGCCCAATAGGGAATTCATTGCTGTCTGTGTCGCCGTATGCATGCTCAACGACTGCATCAGGATTCGCTGTATTGCATGGCCCTTCAACCGCTGTACCGGTGAAGAATACTTGGTGCTCGTCCATCTCGTCTTGGATTTCAGGCGTCACGTTGACGGTTGGGTCAACCAGCTCGTTTAGAAATTCAACGCTTACGGTGTAGGTTTCGCCATTGGTCAGGGTCAAATCATCAATAACAGGGCTTCCGTCGTTTTCAGGGTCTGCCCAGCTAGCCACAAAGCTCTCGCCGCCGCTGGTTGGGGTGAAGGTTAGTTTAACGGTTGTCATGACCTCATTGGGGTTTATTTCGATTCCGTCGTTGCTGCCGTCTGATTCCGTATTTCCAATATCGTCGCCGCAACCGATGAGGAGGGCGAAGGGGAGAAGGCAGAGAAGAAATAAGCTTGAACCTGTTTTCATGACGTTTTTCCAGCGTTGAAAGTATTTGTTGGGCGCATGCCGTATGGCTAGGTTTCGAAAGAGAGCTAATGCATTGATTCACGTGGCGCAATAGATGTTTAATTGTTTTATGAAGTGTTGAACTAATTAAGCGATCGAGGGAAGGCTCTGTGGAGCGACCGAATCAGGCTTTTTTTGAGTTTTTTTCTGTGGCGTCAATGAGCTTGCGGATCTGTGTTTGGACTGCGGAGTCGTATGCAGAAGGGTGAAGCTTTTTCTTTTTCGAGTTTGTGTCAAAATAGGCACCCGTGGTTCCCTCAAGATCCGGGCTGGTGGCTCCCCAGATGGTTGAACCGGCGGCTTTGGCGGCGCTTTTGTCGCCGTCTTCCTTAAAGAAGAGTCGAAAAAATGGATACATCAGCTTCATGGCACCCGGCAGTGATTTGGGGGAGAGAGACCGTGTCATTTGGGTTGAGGCTCTTCCGGGAAACACAACGTTTACGGTAATGCCTGTTGGTTTAAGCTCTTGGGCTAAGAACATCGACATGGATTCCAAAATGCTTTTGGAGTGAGTGTAGGTCATGAGGCCCTTGAAACCTTTTTCGGCTTGAAGATTGTCGGGGTCTACTGGGGCCGGTTTGTCTCCTCCCGTAACGTTTAGCACGCGGGAGTCTCCGGCCAATTGAAGTTCCGGTAACAGTTCTCGGGTTAAGCGCCAGGGAGCCAGCACGTTGATGGCAAAGTGCATTTCGAGACCGTCGGGATTCTTTTGATACTCACTGCCCAGGTATCCCGCATTGTTGATCAGGACATCTATCTTCTTGGTCTCGGTTCTAAGGGCCGAGGCAAGTTGCTCAATGCCTGCCATGGAGGAAACATCTCCCTGAACAAAGACAATGTTTGGATTGTTACTTTCACTTTGAATCCGTTAGACGGCTGACTTACCACGTTCTTGGTTGCGGCCTGTGACCAAAATGCGCGCGCCAATCTTTGCCAAACCGATGGCACTCTGAAGCCCGATACCACCGGTTCCTCCGGTAATCACAATGCTGCGAGGGTGGTCGCAAGGCATTTCCAACTCCTTAAAAACAATAGTTTTTTAGGCGAGCCCCCAATGAACTCGCATGCGTTGACCTTAGATTGATTCAGTTTGTATTGTGAATCAAATGAAATTGGTTCAGGTATAATGAAGGAGATTCACTGATGAGGCGGGAACAATTGAGCGAGGTGGATTTGAATCTATTGGTGGTGCTTGATGTGTTGTTGCAAGAGCGCAGCGTGACGCAAGCGGCCAACCGGCTCCACTTGACTCCATCGGCCGTAAGCCATGCTTTGAATCGGTTGCGGGAACTCTTTGATGACGAACTCTTGGTGCGTGATGGTCGGAGGATGAGTCCAACGGTGCGCGCCCGTGAACTGGGTGATTCACTGCCGAGAGCCTTGAGTCAATTGGCCCAAACGTTGACGGCACCTAAGCCCTTTATGCCCGACACATCGACCCGTACCTTTCGCCTGGCGGCGCCGGATTTTATTGCGCCCGTGGTTTTGGAAGAGGTGGGGAGGACCGCGCCTCAGGTGAAGGTTGAGTGGGTGTCGACCTCACTTACGGCGGTGCAGGAATTAACCCAGGGGCGCTACGATGCGTTGGTTGCCCCCCGTGCTTTTAAGAGTGAAGGGCTACGAGAGCATGCTTTAGGGGCGTGGGATTGGAAGGTTTATGGACGTGCGGAGCACCCGGCATTTTGTGATTGGTCCCTGGATGCTTGGACTGCCTACCCGCATTTGCAGATTGGTACCTCGGTGTTACGTGGACAAGGTCCGATACAAAAGCGTTTGTCGCAACTTGGGATTGAGCGGCAAGTTGGAGCTGTGGTGCCACACTTTGCTATGGCGGCTCCGGTTGTGTCG
>CAZZDT010000689.1:0-3093 GCA_964652435.1 uncultured Bdellovibrionales bacterium | reverse complement strand
GAGGCTATTGCGGCGGATCTGCGAGAGCAACCTCTGGATATGGCCAGGCGCAACGTTCAGCGCTTTGGCAAAGGGGACCGAATCCAATTGCGTTTAGGTGATGGGTTATCGATTTTAGAGCCCTTTGAGGCAGATACGGTGACCATAGCCGGGATGAGTGGTCGACGGATGGTCGAAATCCTAAGAGCGGTCAACTTAGCTGAGCTCGAGATCGACCGGATTATCCTACAGCCCAATTCCGACCAGATGGAAATGCGTCAAGACTTAGCGGAAGATGGTTGGGGTGTTGTTTACGAACGGCTGGTTGTATGTGGCAACCGTTGCTATGTGGTTATCGTTCTTGAACGGACGGCCGAACCTCAAAGGTTGAGCCGCGTAGATGCTCTTCTTGGTCCATTTCTGAAGCAGCAGCCGGGCGATCCTTTGTACCAGGTCTGGTGTAGCATCATGTCGAGTCTTCTTGAGACGAAAGTGCAGGGATTACGGCGGGGTGGCGTTAAACCCGACGAACTCGCATTGGCAGAAGCGGATTTAGCGGCCTTTTCCGAGGTCATTGTCTGAAAAACCTTTGATTTTACCGTGGTCCCGCTGGATTCGGATGGCCCTCGATTGATAGAACTACTTTGGTGTCGAAGTGCTCTTGAATCGTCCAATGGAAGCGGGAACGACATGGTTGGGGCTAAATCCCTACAGCTGAGTTTTTTGCTCTTCTTGCTGATGAGCGCTCCAGTTCTTTATGCCTCACCTTCAACAGGAGGAGGCGAATTGGATCTGGGCTCGTTAACTTCCAACGGGCAAATCTCCGTTCCCATTCAGGGCGACTGGCTGGTTCACGTGGAACGGTTTGTGGACGCGGAGCACGAAGCGTACGGTCGCCCCGACCTCATCATCCGCAATCCTCGCGACATATCGGGTTATCAATATGGCAAGGATAGCCGCGTGCCCGTGGATGGGTATGCAACACTTTCTTTGGAGTTACGGCTTCCGAATGCCTCTGGGGATAAGCGTTGGGCCATTGAACTTCCGCGGTCGTTGTCGTCCGCTCGTTGGGAAGCTCGAGGATATGACGAGGATGGTCATCCCTTGGGCGAGTCTTTTGTAGCGCTTGGCACGGTGGCGACCACTGCCGCAAACGTCGAGGCTTCAAGAGCGGGTGGTTACTTGTTTTTGCCAACGGCCAAGCATGTGGTGTTGAACGTTAAGGTAGCAAATCGGCATGCAGGCCATCTCGGTTTTGAACAGTTGCCCGTGTTCGGCGATTACGATGAACTGGTTGGACGTAATCTTTGGTTCCTATTTGTGAATGCCGGTATTCTTGGTGTCTTGCTCGTGATTGGTTTGTACCATCTCGCCATCTTTTTGATTCGACCCACCGAATCCGCTCCCTTTTGGCTTGCTGTGTTTAGCCTCGTTCTCGGCATTGGATTCTCGCTTCATGTTGGTGTTCTTGAACAGGTCTTTGGTTTTGATTTTGATTTTGTTTTCGCAATGCGTTTGGGCGCAATCTGTTTTCCTGTTTTGGCCTTAGCGGGGGTGATGCTCTTATCGCATTTAATTCCAGGCTTTATGTCGGCCAACAGTCGGTCGGTGATGATGGGCCTTACCGCCAGTGTCATGGGGATGATTTTGGTTGCACAACCAAGCTCGTTAGATGGCGCTATTAACTTTCTGGGACAGGCACTGTGTTTCTCGGTGTTCGCTTTATGGGTGTTTGTGACGTTGATTGGCAACACATTTACGGATTCCCAGGAGCGAACATTGCTTAGGGCAATGGGCTGGGTGACGGTCCTAAGCTTTGTGGCAGATTTTGTAGCTCCTCCACTTGCGGTGGGGGAGATTGGCCTCAGTTTCGGGGGATTGGTGTGTTGGTTAACAGCTCTCTCATTTGTCTTGGCTAGCCGAAACAATGAAGCGCGTACACTGATGGTAACCCTTAGTGCCGAGCTGGAGTTGAAAAACCAAGAACTCTCTGAACTCGATCAGCTGAAAGACGACTTTCTTGCCAAGACATCCCATGAGTTGAGAACACCCTTAAATGGTATCATCGGACTCAGTGAATCCTTGCTCGATGGTGTGGGTGGCCCCCTCGAGCCGAGGCTTCGCCGCAATGTGGGTATGATTGAACAGAGTGGCAAACGGCTCTCCCACCTTGTGAACGATATCCTCGATTTCTCGAAACTACGTAATCGACGCATTACCCTGGACCGCATTCCTGTGAATCTCTTCAGTGCGGTCGAGATGGTGGTTGAATTGTCCCGCCCCTTGATTGGTGACAAAAAAATGGATGTCTACAACGTAGTATCCAAAGACTTAACTCTGGTTCTGGCAGATCCTAATCGATTGCAACAGATTTTGTTTAATCTGGTTGGGAATGCAATCAAGTTCACAGAACAAGGTTATGTCACCATTAAGGCGGATTTTGACCAGCAGAAACAAAGGGTAAATGTGTCGGTCGAAGATTCCGGTGTTGGAATCGCATTAGAGTACCGGGAGCGAATCTTTCGCGCTTTTGAACAAGGGGACGGGAGTACTCAGCGAGAGCATGGCGGAACGGGCCTGGGCTTAGCTGTTTCACGTGAATTGGTTTTGGCCCATGGTGGAGAACTCGAGGTGGCGTCGGCGCTGGGAATGGGCACGACCATGTCGTTTTCGTTACCTGTTGCGGATTTGGGAGATACCAACGCCCAGGGCCATGAGTGGAAATCACGCCCCGTCGAAAGGGTGGAGGCCCCTATCACTGAACAGAACACGTCGAGCCCGGATGGTGACGAAGTTGGCCAAACCGTCCTGGTCATTGATGATGAGGCGGTGAACCGGGAAGTTGTAGCGCTTCAGATGCAGGCGGAGGGTTTTCCTGTCGTTGCCTTGGAGAGTGGCAAGCAAGCCATTGATTGGGTGAAGGAGCACGGCGCACCAGCGGTTCTCTTGCTTGATGTTATGATGCCGGGGCTTTCGGGACTGGATGTTTTGGTGGAGTTGCGGAAGCAATATTCCCTTCAAGAGTTGCCGGTGCTTTTGTTGACCGCCCGAGGCACCGACCAAGATATGGTCGAAGGTTTTATGAAAATTAAAGAGCCTAAATTAACAAATAAA
>CAZZDT010000688.1:0-3094 GCA_964652435.1 uncultured Bdellovibrionales bacterium | reverse complement strand
GGTGGCTATCCCATCGGCCAAGGCCCAAGACCAACTACCCCATTGAGCAAGAAATGCAGGTACTCGGTCACCGCGGAGCACGAGGGGTAGCGCCGGAAAATACAATGGCCGGTTTTGAAGTCTGTGCCAATCTTGGCGTTGGCTTTGAACTGGATACCCAACTTTGCTTTACCGGGGAACCAGTCGTTTTCCACGACGATACCCTAGAGCGTTGCACCAATGGTTCGGGCCGATTGCAAGACTACTCTCTGAAGCAACTTAAAAGACTAGATGCCGGAAGTCATTTCTCAAACCAATTCCGAAATGAAACGATTCCCACCCTGGGCGAAGTGTTGGAAACCTACGGCAAACAGGTGGTGATCGATATCGAAATCAAAGACGAGAGCTTTCAAGAAAGTCCCAAGCCCTTGGTCGATGCCGTGTTCAAAGAAATCGATAAGCGCAATCTTCACGAAAGAGTTTGCATTACGTCGTTTAACCCCGAGGCACTCTGGCTTATGCGGGAGAGATGTCCAGAAATTCTTCGGGGACAACTTTATTACAGCTTCGGAGATACGCAGCTGCCAATCTACCAACGGGAATTCTTGAGGCACCTCGGCTTTAACAACCGCGTGCAACCGGACTGGCTGGTACCGCGCCACCTTATGATTGATTCTGCTTATGTTCAGCGTTATCGAAAACTGGGTTACCGGATTTCAACGTGGACCGTTAATCATCCCGGTGAAATGAAGCGTCTACTTGACCTTGGCGTGGACAGTATCATTACGGATTTTCCGCAAAGACTAAAAAAAATTGTGGATGAAAGATTTAATAAACCTCAAGTAGGTTCACCGTAAAGTTCAATGTTTTTCCCACCAGCGGATGGTTGCCATCCACTACACAAATTTGTTCCGTCGTGCGCATGACCATCACGTCAACGTCTTCGTCGTCGCGCTCTATGGTGACACGCTTCTTACCGCCTATTTCTGGTAAAGAGTCTGGCGGAATTCGGCTGGCATTCACCGTGAAAACCAAGTCCGGCATGTAGTGGCCATATCCATGATCCGGAGCCAAGCGCAGAGCCTTTTCTTCGCCGGATTCCATACCCACCAAGGCAAATTCGAGGGCCGGTAAAAGGTAATTCTCACCAATGACCAACTCGATGGGTTCATCGTTTCTAGAATCACAAAACACCGTCTGGTCGTCCAACCAGCCCACATAGTGGATCAACACGGTATCTCCCTCTTGCGCAGTCGCCATACCTAATTAAAAAAGAGAAGTTAAATCAGGTCAATAAAAGGTTGCTGAATATTGTCGCAATGCATCACAATCCCGCGAAGGATTTTCATTAGACACCGCCTCACTACCGCCATAAGGTCGCATCATTGTTTCATTGGAGGATGAATAGATGACTCAACTGGCTCCGTTCAATTTCGTACTTGCAGGCTGCTTTATTTTTCTATGCACTGCCTGCACGAGCATTCCCGATGGCGATACTGCCTGTCCAAGTGGTTACCCCTTTTCATCATGTCCAGAGGGCTATGTCTGCATTCCCGAAGAACCAGGATGTGAGATGGCAGCAGTGGAAGACGTTGAGTCATGCGCCTCTCAAGATTACTCGATTTGTTCCGGCAACACCGCTTACTGGTACGACAGTTGCGGTAACCTTCAAGGCGTTCGAGAAGAATGCACCGACACCGAATGCTTTGATGGTAAATGCCTCGAACCTGCCTGTGACGACGGCAATCAAAACGGATCCGAAACAGACACCGACTGCGGCGGTTCCTGTACTACCTGCGATGAGGGTCAAGGGTGTCTCGTCGATTCTGATTGCAGCAGCTACCTTTGCGAAAACAGCATTTGCTCTGCATCAAGTTGCAGCGATGGTGTTGCCAATGGCGGCGAGACCGACGTGGATTGCGGTGGCCCCGGTTGCCCTGGCTGCGGACTCAATGCCAACTGTGTTGAGAACTCAGACTGTGAATCGTCTACCTGTCAAAATGGCAGCTGCGTGATGTCCTTTTGCAACGACAACACGCTCAATGGAACTGAATCAGATATCGACTGCGGCGGCGAAGACTGCACCGGATGTGAAGGCGGTCAAAGCTGTAATGCAGACTCCGATTGCTTAAGCCAAAGCTGCAACGGAGGCACGTGTACTGAATTCGAATGTCCAAGCGATATGGTTCGGGTTGGAACCCGCGCTGTTTGCATCGATAAATATGAAGCTGCGGTGTTTGAAAATGCTGATTGCTCCGGAACACAATATGGCCTCGACAACAACGACAACTACCCTTCAGGTTTTCCAGACAATTCTGCCAGTGAAGGTTGCACCGGAACATGCCAAGAAACCTCAGTCACTGAGCCGTCGACGGACGTTTACGCCTGCAGCCAAAGCGGTGTTCGCCCCAGTGCCAATATCACTTGGTTCCAAGCCCGCCGAGCCTGCGAAAACAGTGGCAAGCAACTTTGTAAGCTCCCATCGGATTGGCTTTTCTCATGTCAAAGCGGCATCGGAAATGAATATCCTTACGGCGACACATACGTCCAAGAACGTTGTAATGATGGCTGGCGAGGTGTTGGCCGGTCTGAGCCTGGCGGCACGATGAGCAGCTGTAAGGGCCAAGGTTTTGCCGCGGATCTTTACGACATGAGCGGTAACGTGTGGGAATGGACCGACAGCTGTATCGGTGGTGGTCAGTGCTTCCAAGCTGGCGGCGGGTACTCTGATATCGATGATTACCTACAATGTGACCATTCTCTCGCAGCAGCCGCAGACGTTGGCAGCCCTTTCAAAGGTTTTCGCTGCTGCTACGCACCCTAATGTCGACTTATCTCCCCGTGGTAGCGGCAGTTATCTACCAAGACCAAAACCTCTTGTTGGCCAGGCGTAAACCCGGCAAATCCATGGGGGGATACTGGGAATTTCCCGGCGGGAAAATAGAAGACGGGGAAACTGCAGAGTCAGCTCTCGCACGCGAGCTAAAAGAAGAATTTTCAATTCAAGTATCTGTAGGCTCACACATTGCTACTCATCGGCATGATTATGAGCACATCAAGATTGAACTCATCGCCCACGAAACCAAAATAGAATCCGGTGAGTTTCAACTCTGCG
>CAZZDT010000687.1:0-3099 GCA_964652435.1 uncultured Bdellovibrionales bacterium | reverse complement strand
TTCATCTGGGATGCCATGGGATACAAGCAGAAGAACCGCGTCATTATGGGTATGTCCTTCTATCCTAACGAAGCGGAACCTCTGTGGAGTAAGTATTCAACCCAGGCTGTCCTCCATACCATCGATGTCTATTCACAAATGACTTTCGATTATCCCTACCCCACCGCAATTTCTGTGAATGGCCCAGTTGGGGGCATGGAATACCCAATGATTTGCTTCAATGGTCCACGGCCCATGGAAGATGGGACCTACTTTGATGTTCCAAGAGAAGCCGGTCAGTGGCGACACTCTAAATACGGGCTCATTGGCGTCATCATTCACGAGGTGGGTCACTTCTACTTCCCGATGATTGTAAACTCAGACGAGCGTCAATGGACGTGGATGGATGAAGGCATCAATACCTTTGTACAAACCATCACCGAACGCGCCTGGGAAGAAAACTGGCCACGTAAAAAAGCGCTGCCGCGTAACATGATCAATTACATGAAGAGCGACAAGCAAGTGCCGATCATGACCAACTCTGAATCCATTCTTAGATTTGGAGCCAATTCCTACGCGAAACCAGCTGCTGCCTTAACCGTTCTTCGAGATACGGTCATGGGCCGCGACCTATTTGATTTTGCATTTAAAGAATACGCCAACCGCTGGAAGTTCAAGAGACCTATGCCAGCAGACTTTTTCCGGACTATGGAAGATGCCTCCGGTATGGACCTAGACTGGTTCTGGCGCGGTTGGTTCTACAGCACTGACCACACCGACATCGGCATTGGCGATGTAACGCTTTACGAATTAGACAGTGGTGATCCTAACGTTGAAAAACCCAAGGCCAAAGCCCGGCGGGAACGAGACAATCCAACCACCATCTACGCTGAGATTGAAAAAGGCCAAAAGACCCGCTTGGACCAGTATCCAGAGCTGGCCGACTTCTACAACAGCTACGACGAATTCGCGGTCACCTGGCAAGATGAAAAAGCCTACAAAGATAAGCTAGAAAAGCTAGAGCCCCATGAGCGCGATATTCTTCAGAGCAAGCGCAACTATTACGTGGTCGACTTTCATAACAACGGCGGCCTCGTCATGCCCGTGATTGTAGAAATAGAATATGAGAATGGCAAAAAGGAACTTCATCGCATTCCAGCTGAAATCTGGCGGCGCAACTCTGAAAAAGTATCCAAGCTCTTTATCACGAAGGACAAAATCAAATCGCTTGCCTTGGATCCACTCCAAGAAACAGCCGACGCCAATCTCAATGACAACTATTGGCCACAACGGGTGATTCCTAAGACCTTCAAGCTTAAGAAAACCAAGCCGGGCAAAAACCCCATGCAAAAAGCTCAAGAGAAGCCTGAAGAAGACAAAAAGAAAGAAGGCGAAAAGGAAGGCGAAAAGCCGGCCGAAAAAGAGCCAGCGCCAACTGAAGCAGCCGGTTAATTCTTGAAAACTCAGACTGTTGTCGCAAAAATTGCCGCAGCTCTCTGAGCAGCCTATATGTTCGGTTAAAAACGGGACGCTCGATGGCTGAAAATTCAATACAAGAAGATTACGACAAACAACTACGGGTGATTGTGCGGCCACTGCCGAAGGTCGTTTTCTTTTATCTCACGTGGTTGGCGTCTCTCGCCTGTGCAAGTCTCGATGGGCTCTTCCCCGCCGAAGTGCTGGGCCTCACATGGATGGCCATTTTTATCTTTAACCTCACCACCATTGCTTTTGATTTTACGGCCGATAGATTCTTGATGCTCCTCGTATTGGGTGCAGCTCTTGGCTACGGCTTTTACCACTACAGCCTAAGCGCCCCCGTGCAGAACTTTCTCAATGCGTTGAATCCCGTGATGAATCAGGGGTTTTACATGGTGATGTTCGCTATTTTCTCTGTGGTTTACATCTTTGTTTGGATCCAAACCCGCGTGAATTATTGGGAGTTTCGCCCCAACGAAGTCATTCACCGCTGCGGATTCTTTAGCCGGGCCAAGCGCTACCGACCGGAACTCATCAAATGGGACAAGATGGTTCCAGATATCCTTGAACGCATCATGTTGGGCACGGGAACCATGGTGCTCACCACCAGCCAGGAAGATACACCTGTTATTCTGGAGCACGTGCCCGGTATCAGCAATATTGACGATAGAATCGCCAGCGTCTTGAATGTGCAGATGACCGCCAGTAGATAGGTGGTATGAAACTCCACGCCGAAATACTTGGAACAGGCCCTGCCCTCTTAATCTTTCATGGCCTATTCGGCTCGGGAACCAACTGGCGCACCCTAGCCAAAACAGTATACGCCAACCAGTTCGAAACTCACTTAATCGACCAGCGCAATCACGGGGAATCTCCCCATGACGATGTATTCAACTACAATGCACTGGCCGATGACATCATAGAATATATTGAGTGTAATAGCATCAGCAACCCAATTGCCCTGGGGCATTCCATGGGAGGCAAAGCCTTGATGCAAGCCGCGGTCACCCGACCCGAACTATTTAAAAAAATCGTCATCGTCGATATTGCTCCGAGGGCTTACGACGGCAGCCTGCGTCCCATCATCAGTGCACTGGAATCTTTGGATATGAGCGCGGCCAATCGCGGCGAGCTGGACAAGGCCTTGGCTCAAAAGCTACCCACCGCATCGTTGCGCGCCTTTTTGCTTAAAAATGCTCGCCGGCTGCCGGAAGGTGGGTTCTCTTGGAAAGTAAACCTTTCGGCCATTTCCAAGAGTTACGAGAACATCAACGATACCTTGGATGGCGATGAACCCTTTATGGGCCCCACCCTATTTATAAGAGGCGGTAAATCCGATTACATCCAAGATGCTGATATGGAATTGATTCGCGAATATTTTCCGGCGGCAGATTTAGAAACCATTGAAGGCGCCGGGCACTGGGTGCACTACGAAGCGCCCAAACCCTTTGTTCAGGCGGTCAACGCATTCATTGAAGACTAATTCTCTCGCGGAGCGCCCACTTCCACCCCACTCATTTTCTCAATGGCCTTCACCAAAGCGTGATTGCCCTCTAGCCCCAAACCTTGTCGCTGAAGGCTTTGATAAAGCTGATGCACAATCGATGTACCCATGAGTGGTACCCCCAACTCATGTGCCGC
>CAZZDT010000686.1:0-3102 GCA_964652435.1 uncultured Bdellovibrionales bacterium | reverse complement strand
GCATCTGCTGGCTGTTTTGACCCATTGCCTCACGGATGTGGGTACCATTGATCATGTCAGCAACTGATGTGTCACCGTTCATCATGGTTACGAGGTCAGCCGCGTATGCCGCGAGGTAATCAACGGAAGCACCGTAGATGTTAGAAGTGGCCGAGATAATTTCACCACTCAGCGGATCCGCTGAAGAAGGTCCATAACCCAGAGGTCCACCCATTGGAGTATCTACCCAGTGTGCGAAGTTGTATCGAACATCACCATGCTTCTGCCAATCAAAGCGTGGAGTGATGTCATACTGATCTGGACGGCAAGTGTCGTCGTTGTTCTCAGGCTTATCGCATCCACTTGCGTATTCCAGAACCGCACACGCACGCTTCAGGTTACCCTTAGCGATTGTTGCGATACCGTACTTAGCAAGAACACCTTCTAGCTTATGAGTAGCTGCATAAGTTGTGGCGTTTTCCACGTTACAGCTGTTCTCAAGAATCTCGAAGATTGGCTCAATGTCAGTTTCCCAGTTAACCGGCGTTCCGTTGAGGCTCTTACGAGCAGCAACAGTCTTACGGAATAATGTATCCCAATCCTGAGCAATCAATGCAGTACCCGCTTTGATGCCATCATCAGTCGGGATGTCTGGGTTGGTGTAATAAGTGATTTTACCTGCGTCACGGTCTTTCATTGGGATAACTGAGCCATCTGCGAAGTGGCTTCGGTTCCAAATATTGTGACGGTTAATCAAGAAGATACGGTTGTGACGGGTAATCTGGTACTCATCATCATACGCCTGGCGCTCAGTTCGGAAGTATCCAAAACGAGCAAACATAGGCTCTTGACGACGGCTACAGTTGGTTTCGTCAACGATGCTGCATTCAATCAGCTCGTCACCGTTTTCCTTATAGATAGGAAGGTAATCCGGGTAGTAAAGAGGCTCATAGTCGCTTTCACCGATAATACGCATGAAAGACATTTTCATCTTAGTTTCGGCAGCACCACACTCCATGTTGTTGGTGTAGTAAGAGCAGAAACGTGGATCTACTTGTGACCAATAGTGTCCAGTTACGTTGATGCTGGCTGCAAGAACTTCATTCGTGTCCGGATGACGCTCTTCTTTGATGTCTACGCGGTGGTAATCATCAACTTCATTTTCTTGTTTGTAGTATGCAGCCTGTGCCCAGTACGTGATGAATCCTTCGATAGAAGAAGGGTCTCTCAGCAAGTTCACTGACCAATCAACACGCATGTAGTCTCGCTCATACCAAGGACGTTTCCGGGTATCTTCAACGATCTTGTTGCTTTGGTCACCCGTATTTGGGTTGTATCCACGCATGACGTCAAAGTGAGACTCAATACGGAACTGAGCAACTGGGTTTCCTAGAAACTCAAGGTCGCCTTCTTCCATTTCCATGTTATCAACGAGTTCGTGACTCCGGTAAGCGGTCAAAAGACGCTCGTCAATACGCCACTTTACACGGCTCATATCGCCCTGCAGGCCTTCAAAGCCACCACGGCCATCATACTGCACTTCTGAGATGATTGGACGATAGTACCATTCACCTTCAAAAAGTGACTTACTGAGTTTGTCTGGCTGAGTGAAATCAACATCGCCAACACCTGCGGCGCACGCTGATAATCCAGCAACCAATGAGGCTATCAAAGCCAGGTTTCCAAGGAACCTACGCATGGTTCTTTCTCCCGAATAATTTGTCTTGTGAAGATTCTTCATTGTTTTCATCCTCCTCACAGGTCAATGCCGTGTTCAAATACAAGGTGCATACGACGGATGTACTGAAGCAGCTGCTGAGTTGTGGTGTAACGGCTGTAAGCACGGTTACGAACTCGACGCAGACGGTCGTACTCTTCGTCTTCTGTCCAATATGCAAGCTTCAATGCTTCGTCAGTAGGATCTGCGAAGTGGGCATCCTTAGCAGCTTCAGTAATCACAAACTGAGCTTCGATGGCTTCCCAAGAATACGCAGGGTCTTCGAGAACCGCTACGTGCTCGGCACATTCTTGAACCTGCTGGTAACCGATGTCGAATGCACTTCCAGTGCTTCGTGCGCGGTATACCTGTCCGGATTCAAGCAAACGACAAGATGCAACATCTGGGTCACCCTCTGCGAACGCACCCACATCATCCATTGCTCCTTCAAGTACAACACGTGTGTGCTTGGAGAAGTCCAATGAAGTATCCAGAGGAGATGACAAGAATGCCATTCCGTAGAGTACGCCCTGACGCTGCAGGTTGGTAAAGAGCGGTGGAATAATTGGAGCGTTGCCCGCAGATACACCGTCGTTGGCTACCACGCCTACAGAATCAACTGATTGATTGATGTCAATCATTGCTGCAGGAGTAAAACCAACGCCATCAACGTATCGACTAGCGAAGCTCTTCTTATTACGAGTAACCATGCCACTCAGAAGGTTCATAACCTCTGGCTCGTACAATCGCGCAAGGCTGATTGAGTAAGACCGGCGGTCAACTGCTTGGTCCATACGTGGGAAGAACGCACGTGGATAAGTCAATGCAAAGATTGCATCTTGCTTATCGAAGTAAGTTCCAACGTAGGTGAATTCCCAAGAGACAAAGTCATCACCAAAGTTCAGGAAGAGTGGCTGTGTGTTGCCTACTTCAAGAACTTCACTGTTTGACTCAAGCATAACGCACTCTTCACGATCCGTTCCGTAACCAATAGGGTTGGTTGGGTCCGTCTGCTGAATTGAGCTGTAGCTGATGTACCAGCTTGGGTAGTACGCAACGTCATTTGCATTTTCAGGGTTTACACATCGGTAGTAACGGCCAGGTTCTGGCATCGCTACAACTTCTGAAATCATATTCAAGCCATTACCAACGGCCGTTGCCATATCTTGCCCGAGGTCTGTTTCAAAGAACGGACGGTCGAAGAGCTTATCTTCGTTGGCACGATACATGTACATGTATTGGTAGTTGTTCAAAACTCGCATGAACGATGAGTAACCACGGTACATGAGGCGACCGAAGTTCAAGCGCAGTCGGTGACGCAAGTAGTTGCTGAAAATGAAGTAGTTCTTGTAGCGGACGTAGCGAGCTTCCTGGATTTCTCGGAAGTTCGCACCGAAGTCAAACGG
>CAZZDT010000685.1:0-3107 GCA_964652435.1 uncultured Bdellovibrionales bacterium | reverse complement strand
TGATTTCTCTGCAGGCTTTTCGATTGGTACAGGTTATGTGGAAGCTGGCCTTAGTGCTGGTGAAGAATATGACGTGCGCTTTGTTAAGCTTGCCACGGACCCCCGGCTAGATCAGAGCCCTACAGAAAAGGAAATGGAACTGCCCAATACCGCCGACAAGGTATTGGCCATGAAGGCTGGCGAATCTTTCAGTATCACGGGTGGTTCGCATCAAGGCGTTCGTGGTGGTGGTGGGTTAGGCTTCTCTACAGGCCCTTTATCGATCAGCGGTGGAATTGATGCGGGTGTTTTAGTGAGCGGCCGCTTATCCACCGAAGTATTAAAGGGCGCCGACGGAAGTGCTCGTTTGGTGTTATCCAAAGCGGATGGAAAAACGGCTGACGGTGGCTTGAAAGTAACCGTGGGATTGTCCCCGGAAGCCTTGGTTGGCGATGCTTTGCCATCGTTTCCTGATGTTGATCCGAAAGGCCCGATTCTCGGCGTGTTCTTTCAGTTTCTTCTCTCGGTCATTGGTAGTTTCCTCTCATTTGGTGGACGTATCGGTAAAGAGGGCAGTGACGGCGACAGCCGACTGGTAGATTGTTCCTTGGACCTCTCGAAACCTGATGTTCAAAGAGCCTACAATAAAGCCATGCGCGGCGATTGGTCCGATATTGAGAAGATGGCGAAGGACGGGCATCCGGGCGTAGATATGGACCGCTCTATCTTTACGGATATGACTCGCAAGAGCGTTCCTTTTGCTTTGAATGCTTTTGGCTTCTTTTTCAATCGCGAAAGCTCGGAGACCTTGAAGGATTCTGATGTTATTACCGATTCTGGGACTTACCAGGTAGAGAGCGATCGGGATGAAAACACGCAATCTAAAGGCGGTATGTTTAAGAACACTGCGTATACGGTAGCCGATGTTTCGCGCGATGTGGAATTGATCGATGGCGAAATGGCTGGGGTAAAACAAGAAGAGAACTGGCTTAGCTGGAAACGTGACCACAAAGATACATTTTCCTCTCGAGAGGAAGTATCCGAACAGCTGGACCTTGCGATGCTCTTGGGTGATGCCGGTACACAGAACGCTATCGCTGGATACCGCGAACGTATGAACGCGGTAAAAGACCGGCGTAAGTTGTGGATTGGACCACGCAATGAAATGCGACGTACAACCGTTTCTACCAAAGTGGTCGTCTCAGACGCTGGGCTGGACCAGCTTAGTGGCATCGAGTTGAACCAACTTTGGGAGACTTATGCGACGAATTGGCTCAAGCTTAATCCAAACGCACCAAGACCTTTGTGGACCAGTGCCGCGGGCAGGGAGTATCTCTCACGTGATTCGGGAGACATTGATGTACTGCTTGAACAAGCTGAAATGTTAACGGTTCAGTCTTCATTGGAGGCGATGGTTCGGGCAACAGGTATTTCCGACGATGACAAGCGTCATGATGCTATTCGCAAGACTCTGTTTAGCGACATGAGTGACGAAGCATTGGTAGCGTCGATTGCTAAATTAGCGGGCCCAGAGCACATTCGATTGGAGCTTAAGGTTGACAGTGCAGCCGGTGAATCCGGTGCGGAGCATGACTTAAATATCAACCAAGTGGGTGGTGATTTTGATGTTCAGCGCCATGTGTTTGGACAGGCACTCTAAGGTGGAAAAAAGACTGCGCCCGTAAAGACGCAGTCGATTTTAGTTATTCAGCCAGCTTATCCAGTTCACTTTGAAGACCGCCGATGATCTCGATGTAGTCATTAACCATTTCGGAGACGATGGCTTTCGCCGGACGTACCTGATTCATGGTTCCTACAATCTGACCCACTGGCGTTCCCAGAAGTGTCGCTGCACCAGGCTCACCGCTTTGTGCATGCCGCACAATACGTTGAGAGGCCTCGGCTGTGGCCATGTACTGTAGAGGCATGGGTAAGTAACCGGGACATTCGTCCGACTCCCATGCATCGGTATATGGCGTTTTCAGCATTCGAGCAGGTTTACCCGAGATGGCTCGACTTCGAAGCGTATCGCTGGAAGTTGCAGCAAGCAGCTTATCGACCAATGCTGGCTGATAATCGTTCTCTGCAGCAGTAAGCCAGATGGACCCGGTCCAGACGCCTTGGCATCCCAGCGCCATGGCCGCAGCCATACCTTTTCCGTTGCCTACGCCACCGGCCGCGAGGACTGGGGTGGGGTGAACAGCTTCTGCAACCTGAGGCCAAAGAATCATACTGGTGATTTCTCCGGTATGGCCGCCGGCTTCATAGCCAGAGGCAATGATGATATCAACTCCAGCTTTCTTTTGCTGCTGTGCATGCTTCACGCTACCGACCAATGCAGCAACCATGATGCCTTGGTCGTGAGCTAGGCTTACAACATCTTCAGGTGGTGGCCCAAGTGCGTTCGCAATCAGTTTGATGGGGTGCTTCATGGCTACTTCTAGGTGCGCACGCCCACCAGAGTCGGACCAGCCTAAGAGGCCTTCCACTTCCTCGACCGTCTCGGGTAGAGGAGGGACACCATGCTTTTCAAGTAGATTCTCGATCCACTCCTTGTGCTCGGCACTGATCATGTTCTCCAGGTCTTCTTTTTTGAAGTCACCCTCGGAACGACCGACGTATTTCTTCGGAATAACGATGTCGACACCGTAAGGCTTGCCGCCGGTGTTGTTATCGAGCCAATTCAATTCCATTTCGAGTTGTTCCGGACTGAAGGCCAGCGCCCCCAGGACTCCGATGCCCCCGGCTTTACTAACGGCTGCCACGACGTCACGGCAGTGACTGAAGGCAAATATTGGGAATTCAATTCCCAGTTTTTCGCAAATCTCGTTGTGCATTCGCGAACTCTCCTTGCGTTTAGAAGTGCTTCCCCACGTCACCAAGGCTCGGCTGAACCATGTTGACAGTGTGTTTTTATATGTTTACAGTTTGTAAAGTTCAAGGGCAGCAATCAAGTAGAAAGAGGTCAACATTGGTAACCGGATCGCAAGATTCCCAGCATGGTCGATTGTGGGCGGCGGACCGCCGGAAACAATTGCTCACCGTGGCCGCGAGCCTTCTGGCCGAAGAAGGGGTGGATGGGGTACGGATCCCGGATGTGGCGGCTCAGGCCGGGGTCACAAGACCCG
>CAZZDT010000684.1:0-3108 GCA_964652435.1 uncultured Bdellovibrionales bacterium | reverse complement strand
GTCTAATAGTGCGCTGACCTGAAAAATGACCCGGGGAATACACATGAGAGTATTGATTGGTAAGAGATTTGTAGCGCTGAGCTTGTTGAGCGCATGTTTGTTGGTTTTGGGAGCCTGCTCTGAAAGAGCTGGGATGGGTGTAGATGGCACCTTAGGCTCTGGTGATGGCACGAGTTCTGGGACCGCTGGGAATGAGGTTGGTGATGGCAGCAATCCTGGAGGTCAGGATGGCTCGGATGGGGTGAATGGCTCGGGCGATGGAGCCGACGATGACCGCCCATTGAGCACGCCTTGTGCTGAGGTGGTTCAAGTAGCCGATCCGGCCCGCGCGCCAGTGGACATCATTTGGTCCATCGATACATCTGGCAGCATGAATCAAGAAGTTGAAATCATCGAAGAACGCATGAACTTCTTTGCTGAGTTCATTGGCGAAAGCTATCTAGACTATCGCGTCATTGTGATTGGTAACTCTCGCAATCCAGATCCAACCGCAAACGATTCCACCTATGACATCTGCATTGGACCACCGCTTTCTGGAAACAATGAATGCCCGGACGAAGACAGCGATACCTATCGCCATGTTCGTTACTATGTGCACAGCGATGATGGTTTAGGTGCCATCATTAGCCAGTACCCAGAGTACCAAGATTTTCTTCGCCCTGATGCCAGTGTTCATATGGTGGCGGTAAGCGATGACGAGTCGAAGTTGAGTGCCGGCAACTTTATGGAGCAGCTGGCTACACTGACCAATCCAGGCTTTCCCAATGGCATTATGTTTCACAGCATTGTGAGTGACCATTATCCCGACGATGAGTTGGTGGTGATTCCAGGTTTGATTGAACTTCCTGCCGGTTGCTCTGGTCCATACGGCGATGCTGAGGCTTACGGCGAGCAATACGTTGCGCTTTCGGCGGAGACCGGCGGCGTGTTTCGAGAAATCTGCACGGCCGAGTGGGATGACATCTTCATAGCTATTGGTGAGCAGGTTCTCGCATCGAGCACGTTGCCATGTACCTACAATATTCCAGAGCCATCAGAAGGCTTAGCCATTGTATACGAAGACGTAGTGGTCAGCTTTGAGCAAGAAAACGGTCAAACCGTTGAGCTCGATTATGTGGAAAGCGCCGCTGGCTGCTCCGCGGGCAATGGCTGGTATTACGATGATCCCGAGAACCCCACCACCATTGAGCTTTGTGAGAACATTTGCGGCGATGTTGCTGGAACCCTTCAGATTGGTTTTGGCTGTATCAAGGGCTAACTCTCTGGCTTGACGAGGCATGGGGCGCACATTAACGTGGGCCTCATGCAATTATCCTATCGAACATTTCCCGTATTTTTCGCGCTCGGACTGCTTATTGCTCTTTGCAGCAGTTGTTCTGATGAAAAGACAGATCCCACCGCCGATGGCAGCGATGCTGCGGAACCATTTCTCTCCATGGAGTTTCTCCTCGAGTCTTCCGAGGGATTTGCACCCGTAGAAGGCAGCACCATTCGATTAAGCTTTGGTGAAGGTGACAGAAGTGAATTGGGTTTTGCTTTGCACGGCGGCTGCAATTCGCTTTTGGGTGATTTTACGCTCGCCGATGGTGTGATGTCTGTATCGCAGCTCATGATGACGGAGATGGCCTGTGGTGGCGGCTTGATGGAGCAAGACAACTGGTTGGTGGGCTTTATGACGGCTTCACCCAGCTATGTTTACAGCGACAGCCGTCTCACATTAACCGGACCAGATGCCACTTTGGTGTTCTTAGACCGCGAACTTGCAGATCCAGACCGCTCGTTGGTGGGTCCTACATGGAGCATCGACAATTATATGGAGGGCATGACCTCCACAGCAGTAAACCTAACCACACGCCCAACCGTAACTTTTGGAGAAGACGGCCAAGTAAGTGTGGACACTGGCTGCAACACCGGGGGTGGCACTTATACGGTGGAAGGCAAGACCATTACTTTTTCACCTATGAGCTACACGAGAATGGCATGTGTGGATGAAGACGCAGCCTGGGCTGAAGCCCATATTCAAAGTGTGCTTGGAGAGGGCAGCGTGACCTATGAAATTGAGGCGAACCGTTTGGGTTTAAACGGCCTTGAAAAAGGTTTGGGCGCAACCACCGATTGATTTCATTATTCTAGGATACGCACTGGAAACATAAACTGCGACATCTCCGGTCCTAAAAAGACCAAGTTGGTCCAGTCGTCAAAGTCTTTGAGCACGGTATAGGTACCGCCGCAGTTTTCTTGCTGGGAAGCTTCTGCACTGTTCACGTTGTATTGGATGGTGCCAATGCTTCCGTCGACGTTCCAGTCAATGGCTACGTCATCGCAAACCCCTTGAGCTTCGTTTAACGCATTTTCGTTCAGGTCGGCCAAAAGCCCGCGGCTGAATGCTAGGTCAGCCTGAACTTCGGTGGCGCAATCTCTAAAGGCGTAGTTGTAGCGGTAGTTCATGATGGAGTTGTAGTTCGGCTTGTAATTGCAGTCTTCAAAACCACCGTGAAGCAAGTTTAGGTTGTGACCCAGTTCGTGCATATACGTGGTTACGTCGCCATCTTTTGGACACCCCTGGGTGACGAGAAAGTCAAAACCGGGCGTATAACCAAGACCACCAGCACCGCTGGATACGCCGCCATCCCCAAAATCATAGGCTTGAATCACATAGTGAAAGTAACCTTCGCGATTGGCCGCAAAGTTGGCGGCTTTGTGATTCACATAATCACCAATAAGTCCTCCATTGAGAAATGAATCGGCCTCGCTGATGAAGTTGCCACCTTCAAAGCCGTTGCCTTGTCCGTAGTCCACGTGCAGAGCAATCCCCATGGTTCCATCTCGGTTTTGGGTGGGTGCATCAGCAAATGCTTGAACCAATTGCGCCATGGCATTGGCCGTGGGTCTTAGCTCGGTGCCGCCGCAGTTGGATGCAGCATCGTCGCGGGTCCAATCCACTTCTAGGAAGATATCGCGCCGGTTGGGATTGGCGCCTAAGCCTCTCAAGTTTAGACCATTTGCAGTGCCCAGAACTTCATCACCATCGCTGATGCCGTCGTCGTCAGAGTCGGGGTCATTGGCGTTGGTACCCGTATCGGAGGTGGATACATAAATACCCGTGTT
>CAZZDT010000683.1:0-3111 GCA_964652435.1 uncultured Bdellovibrionales bacterium | reverse complement strand
TCGCAGGGAGAACCAATGCTCCCGCCATGTCTACTGTGATTTCCATCGTTTCTTCTTCCATGTCACCGCTGGGCGAAGTGTTAAAAAATATCGGGAGTTCCCCGCATTTTCTAAACCGGCCCCAGGCCAAGAAGTTACGATGCTCAAGAGAATTAACTGGAAACCTGAACGATTTCGCGACTTGGATACCACATTCCAGTGAGACCATTGCCGTAGAGACAGCCCGAATCCAAACCGACCGTTTTATTTCTGACGGTCAATCCTTCTCGAGCCCAGTGACCATACATCACCAAATCACTGCCCCGGTAATAGCGGTACCATGGCCGGTAACCCGCCGGATAAGACTTACTTCCTGTGTCCCAACCCACGGGCTTATTGCCATCGGCATCACAAAGCCGGACCGTCATTAAAAACACAGGGTCTGTGTGCTCAATTTTCATCCTCGGATGCAGGCCCGCATGAACAGCCAACCAACCGTGTCCCCAAACCCAAACGGGCCAACTTCGCATCCAATCCAAGTAACGGTCATAGTGACGGTGACCTTTTAACTCTTGAATAAACGTCTGCTCAAACAGCCACTTAGGAGGCTTTTTCTCTTCAAGGCCCCGCAACAAAGCCATTTCATGATTGCCAAGAATGGGCTCGGCGCCACAGGAATACAAAACCTCTAGAGTCCGGATATTACGTGGCCCTCGGTTCACGGTATCCCCTAAGGGCATCAAGTGGTGTCGGTCGGGATTGAAACGCGCCGCTTTAAGCAATCGCTCAAGCGCAGTGCCGCAGCCCTGGATATCTCCCACAAAAAGTGTTGAATCCGCAGGTTGCTGACTCCGCTTCACGTCGTACCCCTCCCAATTTCCATAGTGTTCCTGGTAACTTTGGTAGCATTACCCGTAGCCCTGGGTCCAATTGTCACACCCATCATTCTATTCGCAACTGTTGAGCTGCACAGTAAATGATTACAAAAATCCCCGGTTTTTTGCCCCTAAGTGTAAATAACTATTGCACGATCGCGCAATGTGACCTTACAAGAGTTTGGTGCGTGGCGACCGGGGCACGGTTTATGACTCAGTGCATTGAATCGTGGTGTCATCATGCAACAAGAAGGGCTTCCAAATTGTCCATGAAAGAGACGGAAGTTTGAATCGCTGAATGCTTAAGTATCCGGCACTGCTGAAGGTTTCCCCAAACCAAGCAGGAACTTAACGCAACCAGGAAACATCTATCTATGAGTAGCGCACAAATGATTAGTTCAGAAGAAACCAACACCCTCACCAAAGAAGAAATCAAAAAGAACCAAGAGGACTTCATGCGGGCTGACGGGAAGATGGATCGCTATATCATCGAAGGCATGTTGGCAGATCCAGATGCACTCATCGCTGAGCTTGGACGCAAAGGCATCAAGCAAGCAATGGTTCTCCAAAGAGCTGCCGATTGTGGTATTTCAGAATCTATCCTTCGCCAAATGAAGCGCGTTGCCGCTGACCTTGCTGGGGATAAAGCAACCAAGAGTCGACTCTCCACCGGCGTTCGTGCACGACAGTGCCTCTCATGCGACCGCGTATTTCTATCGACTGGACCTGGTAATCGTCTTTGCAGCCGCTGCCGCGGCGGTGACGCTGGTCTCGCTCAGCTTTAAGAGCATTCTTTAGGGAGCCTTTAAGGCTCCCCATCTACTTCCCAATTGATCAATCCAATATCGGTCCACCACTGCGGCGCGTAATTGCAACCACAGCTGAACGTGGTGGTGTGTCCTCTTTGAAATCAGGCCAACGACAATCGGGCTTATCAAACGTGGTATGCCGAGCCGAACCAGGATGCTGAACCGAAACAAATAAAGTCTCTTCATCCTGAGCAAAACAAGGACCGCTAAGTTCGGCTCCTTTAGGAACAGCCACAAAACGCTTCAAGAGCGCGCGCTTATCACCCTCGGTATCGCAAAACCATAAACCATCCGCCATCGATAGACTGGTCTCGGCTCCATCCGATGAAATCCAAAGACGGCCCTTACGGTCAAACACAGCATTGTCTGGATTCGCCAAAATATCATCGGGACTGGTGTCTGGATGAAAGCGTGCCCCATGTTCGGGCTCGGCAGGGGTTCCCCCCAACAAGAAGAGATCCCAACGATACTCTGTCGCAATATGACTCACATCGCCGGAAGGACCCGGTGGAATCATCTCCAGCACTTGGCCATAATAGTTCAAAGCCCGTGAATTGACCCCATCGACCTTTTTTCCGCGTTTCTGGTTCTTGGTCAGCATGGCATAAATCCGACCTGTAACCGGGCTTACTTCAACATCTTCTGGCCGGTCCATAGGCGTAGCGCCGATAACATCAGCCGCACGCCTCGCTTCTAGGAGTACATCTGCTTGTGAGTGAAACCCGTTTTCAGGTGTTAAACCGTTCTCACCAAAAGACAACGGCAACCAAACCAAGCGCCCATCAGCCTCGCAGCGAGCTACACTTAAAACACCTCGGTCTAGGATATTGCGATTGCCCTCGGCCGAATCGGAATCGTAACGTGCATCGGAAACCCATCGGTAGATGTATTCAAAGTAAGCATCATCACCGGAATACACCACGACATGGCCACTTTTATCCACCACCACTTGAGCGGCTTCTCTTAGAAAGCGTCCCAATGATGTTCGCTTCACGGGACGGCTCTTGGGGTCTTTCGGATCAATCTCCACGACCCAACCAAATCGATTCGGTTCATTCACATGCTCAGCAACTCGAAAGCGCTCATGAAAACGGTAATAAGGATACCTTGCGGCTTTCGTAATACCGTACCGCTCGTGATTGATTTTCTCTCTGCCTTCAGGTGCCGGGCCATCAAAATAATAATTGATATTCTCTTCGCATATAAGAATCGTGCCCCAAGGTGTTACGCCCCCGGCGCAATTGGCCAACGTTCCAATCACTCGGGTTCCGGTTGGATCATCACGGGTTTGCAACCGAGGATGTCCCGCTACGGGTCCAGAAAAATCGATTTCTGTTTTTAGGAGACTGATGCGCCGATTGTAAGCGCCCTGCACAACCTTCCACTGGTTGGCCTCTTTGCGGATTTCAACGATGCTGTGTCCAATGGCTGCCATCTCAACACCACAT
>CAZZDT010000682.1:0-3116 GCA_964652435.1 uncultured Bdellovibrionales bacterium | reverse complement strand
TTTCCTGTTAATGATTTCAATATATTTCTTCTAACAGTATTGTTTACTTACTTAGTTTTATACTTCGGTTTTGATGCATACGACTGTAATTACATAAATAAAAACAATATTACAAAAATCGTGCTTATAAATACAATTATAATTATAGTATTTTCAAATCTAATTATTTACATTTATGAATTTAAATTTGTAGGGAGATGGATATCAATTTCAACTATCATATTTATGTCGGTTTTTAAAATATCTCTACAATTTTTTTATTTAAGATTATACAATAAAAAATTGATATTAAGTTTTATTGGCACAGATAAAGATGTGGTATCGTTTCTAGAAAGTAATTTAAAAGAAAATTATCATTTTAAAATTGTACAAAGCGATTCAGTGAATGATTCATTAAAAGTTTATGAAGGCTTTTCTGGTGACACAAACCTAGACAAAAATAATTCATTAACTTTAAAGTCCTTTATACTGAGTTATTTAGATTTCATACCATTAAATTGTTTAATATACTTTGAGGCTGATATAATTGATAATATTACACGTGCGCAGAATAGATATATTATCAGAATATGTGATATAATATTTAGTTTATTAATTGGATTGATAACAATACCTTTGTTGCTTAGTTTATTCGTAATATACCACATAAAATATAATGGTAAAATTATATATAGTCAAAAACGAATTGGTATAGGCAATAAAGAATTTACTATATACAAAATAAGAACAATGCAATTGGAATCAGAATCAGATAATCCAATTTGGGCAAAAGATAATGATGACAGAATTTTGCCAATTGGTAAATTTTTGAGAAAATACCGAATAGATGAGTTGCCGCAATTATATAATATTATTAAAGGGGAAATGTCTTTTGTTGGCCCAAGGCCAGAAAGAAAATATTTTAGTGATAAAGTTTCAGAAGAAATTCCAAAATTTTATATGAGGAACTTGTCAAAGCCTGGGTTAACAGGATGGGCACAAATAAAATTTCATTATGCATCAAGTGTTAATGACTCGAAAAGAAAACTAGAATATGATTTATATTATTTATATAATGATGGATTGCATTATTATTTCAAAGTATTATACGCAACAATATTTTATTTCATGAAAGGAAGTAAATAAGAGATTTCATTAAACTATTTTTATTCAGATAAGCAAGTGGTATAAATATACAAAATATTGTATATATTAATATAATAATAGACAGCTAAATAAGAAATTTGATCATTATCAGATGGTCTTCGCAGAAAAAAAATGAATGTATTAATAACAGGGGCTGCAGGTATGGTTGGTTCGCATCTTATTGACTATCTTTTAAATAAAGGTAAATATAAAATATTTTCCTTTATAAGGTGGAATGAAGATTTGTCGAATATAAATCATATTTTATCTAACAAAAAGTTATGTGAGCAAATAGAATTTTGCTACGGTGATCTACGCGACGAGCAATCTATTAGAGCCGCAATAAGAAAATGTAAACCAGTATATACCTTTCACTTAGGCGCTCAATCTTTTCCAAAAACTTCATTTTATAACATCCGCGAAACATACGATTCTAATATAATTGGTACAGATAATTTGATAAGAAATTTACTGGAATTAGCACCAGAATGTATTGTACATAACTGTTCTTCCAGTGAAGTTTTCGGGAGAGTTCCAAAAGATAAATTGCCTATTGATGAAGAATGCTCCTTCCATCCAGCAAGTCCATATGCAATTTCGAAAATTGGTACAGATCTAATAGGTCGATACTACTCCGAAGCATATAATTTTAATGTACAAACAACGCGTATGTTTACTCATACTGGACCTAGGCGAGGTGATGTCTTCGCGGAATCAACATTTGCCAAACAACTAGCTTTAATATTAGCTAATAAAACAGAACCAATTATTAAGGTTGGAAATTTAGATAGTCTTCGTACTTGGGCCGACGTAAGAGATGCGGTAAATGCATATTATATGCTTGTTACAATAAATCCAATTCCAGGTTCTTACTATAATATAGGAGGGAATACAGTAAAAAGTATTAAGGAAATGCTCAACTACTTAATTGAAATCGCAGGACTTACGGATAAGGTAGAAATTAAAATAGACAAAGAAAGATTGAGGCCAATTGATGCTGATTTACAAATACCAGATACAACTAAATTTGAGAAACATACAGGATGGAAACCTAAATATACTTTTGAAGAAACAATGCGAGATTTATTGAATTACTGGATAGATAAAATTAAGCATGTAAATGTACTTGATAGATAATAAGTTATGTTAAATTCTAAATATCCTTTGGCTGTCCCCACATGGACTGATGAAGAAGTAAATGCAGGCATTGATGTTCTTAAATCAATGAATTGCACTATGGGATCAGTTACTGATGATTTTGAAAATAAGTTAGCAAATTATTTTAAAGTTAAAGAAGCAGTTTTTTGCAATAGTGGATCATCTGCAAATTTACTAGCATTGTCAGCATTTAAAGAATTCCTAAAAATTAAAAAGGATAAAAGAAATGAAATTATAGTTCCAATGATGAGTTGGAGTACAACATACTATCCAGTAATTCAAATGGGGTTCAATATTAAATTTATTGATATAAATATAAATACCCTGAATATAGATATAGATTTAATCGAGAATTGCATTAATCAAAATACCGTTGGGATCCTAGGCGTTACAATTTTGGGAAATCCTTTAGATACAAATATAAAAAAACTATGTCATAATAATAATTTATATCTGATTGAAGATAACTGTGAATCAATGGGTGCTATAGATAAAGATAAAGATATAGCAGGTACCAATGGTCTAATGGGTACGATGAGTACTTTTTTTAGTCATCACATATCAACTATGGAAGGTGGTATTATTTTGACTAATAATGAACTTATTTCAGATATATTACGCTCCCTTAGAGCACATGGGTGGACAAGAAATGTAAAATATCCCGATATATTTTTTAAACATTTTATGCCTGCGAAAAATGAATTTTATGATAAGTTTCATTTTGTTTTGCCAGGGTACAACTTTAGGCCAACTGAGGTACAAAGTGCAATAGGATTAGTGCAAATAGAAAAACTTGATGAATATTTAAATATTAGAAGGAGTAATGCTAAAAA
>CAZZDT010000681.1:0-3119 GCA_964652435.1 uncultured Bdellovibrionales bacterium | reverse complement strand
GAGCCATAGCGTCCCCAACCAACGTAATGGTATTCACGCCCTCTTTCTCGATGGTTTCCAGGACCCTCGGTGGGTCAAAGCTTGGTCCAGGCACCACAACAATTTTCCCAGCACCAAACCAACCAATGATGGCTGTCCATTGCGCAGCACCGTGAATAAAAGGCGCCGCTGGAAGGAAGTTCAAGCAAAGTGAGTCACCGGACGCCACTCGAGCGGCAAGGTCCTCGGCTTTCTCGTGATGCTCACCACCAGGATTGCCCCCTTGCAAACCGGCATAAAAGAGATCCTCATGCCGCCACATGACGCCTTTAGGCATTCCCGTGGTTCCACCGGTGTAGACGATAAAAATGTCATCACCACTGCGCTCTTCAAAATCGCGTTCATCGCTGACCGCGCCTACCGCCGCTTCGTACTCAGCAGCTTCAATCCCATTGAACGAGCCTACCTCAGCCTTGGTTTCGTCATCGACGTAAATATACTGTTGAAGCGTGGGAACTTTCTCCGCAATTGCCGCCACTCGCCCAGCATACTCACGTTGGAAGACCAATGACTTTAAGTCGGCGTCATTGAAAAGATAAAGCAACTCATCTTCAACATATCGGTAGTTGATATTGATTGGCACCGCTCGAACTTTAAGCGTTCCCAGCATAGCCTCGAGAAACTCGTTGCCATTGAAGAGATAAAGCCCAACATGATCACCCGCACCGATACCCTTTTGCTGCAATACATGAGCAAAGCGGTTCGCGCGTTCATCGAGTTGTTTATAAGTCAGCCTTACATCCCCACTGACCACAGCTTCATTATCAGGGATGACATCGGCAATCGATTCCATCAACGTTGCAATATTAAATTCCATCGCTGGATTCCTCCACGGCACAGCCGCACTAAGGTTTTTCAGCTCCTACGAGCCACATAGCAAAATACTGTGAGCCACCGCCGTAAGCGTGCCCCATCGCCAGTTTCGCACCATCTACCTGGTGGTCACCGGCCATCCCACGAACCTGTCTTGCCGCTTCGGCAAAACGAATCATGCCAGATGCTCCAATTGGATTGCTGGACATCACACCGCCAGATGGATTGATCGGCAGATCTCCATCCAAAGCAGTTGCTCCTGACTCGGTTAACTTCCAACCTTCATTCTCTTCGGCGAGATGAACGTTTTCGAGCCACATAGGTTCAAACCAGGAAAAAGGAACATAGAGTTCCGCACAGTCAATTTCTTCTCTCGGATTGGTAACGCCCGCTTCTTTGTAAAGCGCCTTGGCACAATCGCTTCCCGCTTTAGGCAACACCTGGTCTCGTCCTGAGAACATGGTGGGCTCAGAGCGCATTTGACCGGCATGCACCCAAGCAGGCTTACCTGGAAGTTTATCGGCCACCGCTTCGCTGGTTAGTACCATGGCACAAGCACCATCCGAAGATGGACAAGTCTCAAGATAACGGACCGGATCCCAAAGCATCGGCGACTTCTCAACCGCCTCCATACTGATGTCTGCCATATGCAAGTGCGCATAAGGGTTCTTCAAAGCATTCAAGCGGTCTTTCACCGCAACCATTCGACCAACATGCTCGGGCGCATCACTTCGGCCCATATAAGCCCGAATCAGAGGGGCAAAATACCCACCCGCACCCGCCATCATCGGCGGCTGAAACGGAATAGTCGGTGAAAGTGCCCACATGGCATCGCTTTCACTTTGCTTTTCAAACGCAACCGTCAACACGCGTTCATGTTGACCGGATTGAATCAAGCTGGCGGCCACAAGAGCTGTGGAGCCCCCAACACTGCCCGCGGTATGAACGCGAATCATAGGCTTACCAACTGCGCCCAAAGCATCTGCCAGATAGAGTTCCGGCATCATCACGCCCTCGAACATATCCGGTGCTTTACCCAAGACAACAGCATCGATGTCTTTCCAGGTCATGCCTGCATCTTCAAGTGCCCGCTTAGCCGCTTCCCGCACCAAACCCGCAATGGATACATCTGCTCGGCAGACGTCATGCTTTGTTTGTCCAATTCCTGATACTGCGCACAATACTGACATTACGCACCCTCCAACATAGTAACGAGGTTCTGCTGCAAACATGATCCACTTGTTGCATGGGCGAGGCCTCGGTCGGCCTTTCCAGCCATGATTCGGTTGGCGACTTCACCGATACGAATCAAACCAGCGCTCATGAGTGCGTGAGCTGCCAATGCGCCACCCGATGGATTGATTGAAACATTTTCTCCCAAGCCTAAGGCATCACGGAGAATCAATTCTTGATGGGTATAAGGCGCATAAAGCTCCGCCACATCAATCTTGTCAGCGGCTACCCCACACTTCTCTCCGGCTTGGCGAGTCGACGTGGATACCGCCAGGTTTCTTAAACCTGGCTGGTGAGCCTCGATTCGGTGGTCTATGGATTTGATCCAAACCGGACGCTCACACAATTCTTTGGCCTTGTCGGCGGTGGCGATCACCATGGCGGCGCCACCATCTGAAATGGGCGGGCAGTCATGCTTACGCAGTGGTGAAGCGATGTACGGAGAATCGAGGATTTCATCTACCGAAAAGTCCCCGGTCACCTGAGCATTGGGATTATCTTTGGCATCACGGCGAGAGCGAACTGCTACTTCCGCAAAGTCACGCTCCGTATATTTCCCTGCATCCAGGAGTGAACGAGCCTGAAGTGCTGCCAGACTAATCGCATCCGGTCTCAGGGGAGCAATACAGTAAGGGTCCATTTGTAGACCCAATACGTCGACGATTTCATCCGCCGTGGACGAGTTGCCAAAGCTGTAAATCAGTGCGGTATCCATATCGCCATGCTGCAATCGCACCCAAGCTTCTTGGAATGCCCAGGCCCCATCCATCTCAACATGAGACTCAGGAATAGGTGGCCAAGCCCCTACCGCATCCAAAGCCCGTACAAAACTAAATGGAATCCCTGAGACGTAATCCGTACTGGCAGAAATCGTAAAGTCCATATCCTGGCGTTGCAGGCGTGCCTTCTCAAGCGCTTCTGTAATCACCGGCGCTATCAACTCGGTTTCCGAGCGAGCGGGTTCACGGCGAATATTCTTGGCCTGCGCGAAACCAATGATCGCAATCTCTTTCATTAGAGGTGCTCCTTATATG
>CAZZDT010000680.1:0-3143 GCA_964652435.1 uncultured Bdellovibrionales bacterium | reverse complement strand
CCATTGGCGGATTTTAGCATCCAAGCACGGGTGTTGGGACGCGAACGCTATCGCAGTGGCCGAGAGAGCAACCTGGCTCCTATTGACTTGATTCTAGGCTGGGGCCGCATGTCTGACAGCACTGTACTTGCACCATTTACCTTCAGCCAATCAGGAAGATGGTACCGTTACAGAACCCAGCAATGGACCATTCCAAAAAGTGAAGTCATTCAGCACAGCGCCAATATGCATATCATCCCAAGCACAGCCGAGCTTGAATCAAAACTCAACGCCATTGTGGTGGGTCAAGTCATCAACCTCGAAGGTTCTTTGGTGCATGTAAAAGCCCAAGACGGTTGGCAATGGAAAAGTTCGATGACCAGAAAAGACAGTGGGGCTGGGTCGTGTGAAGTGATTTGGGTAACCGATCTGGAGACGAACTGATGCGTTCATCGACGATTTCCAGAGATCGTGCATTATATTTAAAATAATACACTAAAAAGACCACAGGCGTCTGGTTTCATTGCGAGTTTCAATCCGGCTCGCGTAGCCCCTCCCCTGCGCTGCCATCAACCGCTCTCCATCATGACACTTAACGCTGCTTACTTCGGGACGGCGGTCATAATAGGTTCCCCGCCCTTCTCCAGTGCCTTTTTAAAGGCAGGCCGAGACTGAACTCGGTCCAGCCACGCTTGGGTATTGGGACGATCCGGCAACATATCAGCGCGGGAAAAGCTAGCCTGAATAGGATACGACATTTGAATATCCGCAGCAGAAAAAGTCTCCCCCGCAAAGTAGGTCTTTGATTCCAAAGCTGTCTCTATCCAACCAAAATGCGCCTTCAATTCACCATCGGTAAACGTTGCATCAATCTTGCCAGCAATGGCCTTGGAGATAGGCTTGATAAAAAACGGAACCTTCGCATTGCGCAAACCCGTGGTAATCAGCTTCAACAAAAGCGGCAGCATGGCGGAGCCCTCCGCATAGTGCATCCAATAGGTGTAATCTTCTTTAGCGCCTTCAGCCGCACCAAGCTTGCCTTCGCGCTCAACCAGATACGTAAGAATGGCGCCCGACTCCACAATCACCTTGCCGTCAATCTCCAGAAGCGGAAATCTACCCAGTGGGTGCAATGCCTTCGCAGTATCAGGTGCCCGCTTCGTTTCAGGATGGCGCTTATACTCAATAAGTTCATAGTCTAGATTGAGTTCCTCAAGGGCCCAGATAAGACGCGTAGAACGAGAGGTCTCGAGATGATGAACTTTAATCATAAAAACTCCGTGTACATGAGGAAAGTTGGCCTTCGTTACTACAACGATTAAGGGCCAAGTAGAAGAAGTTCCCCACGCACCTCATCCAAAACCGTCAACACATGGCGACACTTTGTCACCCCTTGGAATCACGGTCCCATCTCTCCTTCAAAACTCGAACGGGCCAAATGAGTTCTAAGCCAAAGTATTCAATGAACTTTTCCGTTTTGCTGGCCATGTCGTTTGATGTGGTACAGATCTTGGATATTCAATGGCAACCACTATGAAGGAGTTCCCATATGTTTAGAGTCTCAAGATTCATCTTACCGGTTCTCGGATTGTTTGCCTTGAGCCAACTGGTTGCTTGCGGTGAGAGCGAGCCCACCAACCCCAATGAGCCGGGCCCCAACGCTGAAGGTCACGTCAGCCTGCAATCCAGTCTCACCCGCGACATGAATCCCGATGTATCCGATGAAGACTTTGCCGCCCTGATCTCCGGGAACCACAGCTTTGCTCTTGAGCTTTATCAAAACTTGGAAAAGCAAGACGGAAACACCCTCATCTCCCCCTTGAGCATTCGAACCGCCTTTGGACTTCTTCATGCAGGTGCCGCAGGCAACACCGAGACCGATATTGAGACCGGCTTGCACTTCAACCTTAGCGGCGAAGCCGTCTACCCAGCCATGAACAAACTCGGTCTGGAGCTCGATGCACGGAATTGGCCAGGCGATGAAGAAACCGATCCCGTAGAACTCTACGTCGCCAACACCTTTTGGGGCCAGCAAGGCTACCCTTGGAAAGAAAGCTACCTCGACCGCATCAAGCTTCACTATGGTGCCGGCATCGAAACCCTCGACTTTACCAACGAACCAGACCCATCGCGGCTCATCATCAACGAATACGTAGAAGAATTCACCCGCGAGCGCATCAAAGACCTACTCCCAGAGGGCTCCATTAAGTCGAGCACGGTAGCGGTGCTTACCAATGCTCTTTACTTTAAAGCGCCCTGGGCGACGCCCTTCGAAGACTGGGGCACCAGCGATGCTACCTTTACCAATCTCGACGGAAGCACCTCAGACATTGAACTCATGTATCAACTTGAGTACCACGGCTATTACGAAGATGAGCAGGTGCAAGCACTAGAGCTCAACTACGCCAACCGTGAACTCTCTATGGTCATCATTCTCCCGGCGGCTGGTGAGTTCGAAAACTTTGAAGCAAGCATGAACACCGATGTACTGGATGTCATCATGGACAACCTCAACCAGGCCATGGGTGATGTGCGCATTCCCAAGTTTACCTTTGAGTCTCAGTTCCAGCTCAAAGCCCCTCTCACGCAGATGGGCATGGGCTCCATTTTCGCCAGCGCCGACCTGAGTCAGATGATCGACAACGATAGCCTCTTGGTGGATGAAGTTTTCCACAAGACGTTTATTGCCGTGGATGAGCAAGGCACCGAGGCCGCAGCAGCAACTGCCATTGTGGTAGGAGAAACTTCAGCTCCTATGCCTTCTTTTGATTTTCGTGCCGACCGCCCGTTCATCATGGCCATCCGCGATAAAGTCACCGGCAACTTCCTCTTCTTCGGCAGAGTCGCAGATCTTTAATCGTCTCAAATAGAGACAAGATGAAACACATCGCCATCCTAGCGGGGTGATAAACAGCTGCAGGCGGTTGCGATTTGCTCTACAAACCATCGAACCCCCGATTCGTCACCATGGGTGGCACTTCGGAAAACAGAGAGTCCCATTTGAGGTAACTCAAAAGGGACTTCTCGATGTTCTAAACCATAGACATCTTGGGTTTGATGCATAATCACCGACGGAACCGTCACCAACAAGTCGGTTTGCGACACAACCTGAGCCGCCATAGCAAAGTGTGGCACCACAGCTCCAACTTGCCGCTCAATCCCAA
>CAZZDT010000679.1:0-3143 GCA_964652435.1 uncultured Bdellovibrionales bacterium | reverse complement strand
TGGAGCGTTTATAGCCGGATGTATCATAGGGGCAACAGCTACTCTGTTTTTGGGTGGAGATTCGGGACCAGACAACATTGCTGATGGTAGTGCCAACAGTTCTAAAGCCACTGGAAAATTTCTGCGACTTCCTAATGGTAAGGAGATTTCCCTTGGAACACCTGATGCTGATGTTTCACAGGCCATGCTAGATCAGGTAAAGCTCAAGGACATACGTTGGGAAAGAGGTGCCTCAAACAACTTAAGAGTAGATGGAGTTGTCTTCAACGATGGCCCAATAGACCTTGGCCCAGAACACCGCTTGGATCTCCACATCTATCTTCTAGACAGAAATGAAAATGTGATCGGAAAGTACTCTGATGCCTTTGTTCGGGATGGCTTAAGGGCAAAGGAGTCAGCTTCGTTTGCTGCCTATTGCGATTATGCCGGGACCTTGCGGGATGTTCATTCAAAAAAGCTCATCGTTGTCAAAGCAGGTCAAGATTTCACCTACGAGTTTGAGTGATATAGTATACTTATGAGTGATGATACCGAAGACCTAAAGGCAATCAGAAATCAGCTTGGCTCATTGATCGCTGAAGTTGAGGAGTTGAAAGCCTGCGTACAAATCGCAGCTGAAAGGTTGGACAAAACTAGTGCTAGAACTGCTCGGTACACGGGAAGCATTCAGGTCGGAGTTTGGATTTTCGTTGGGTTTTTGTTCCTTGTTTTCTTGGGATCTCTTTTCTCTGGTATGTGAATCATGAATGTAAATTGCCCCCATTGTGATGCTGAAATTGAGATAGATCCCTCATACAGCAAGAGTTACATGCAAGATTGCATGTCCTGTGGGAAAGAATTCAAAGTGCAGATTGGAGAAGAGCCTCCTCCGCTTCCAGCTCAACCACCTCCAATGCCTGTGCAGAAACCAGTGATTCCTGAAGGATGGGTTTGCCTCACTTGCGAAATGATTGGGAAGCTTCCTGAAAAGAAAGGCCCTGATAAATTGCTTGGGCGCATTATCAGGTATTGCTTCATTTTGACTTTGGTCTTCTTGGCAGGGGGAATGCTTTTTGGCAAATACTCAGTCCTGATAGGGCTTTGCCTTTTAGCGATGGGTTTACTTCTGGGATTGATACAGCTCCTAACAGAGGACAAATCTGAAGTCTCAAAGTGTTTCAACTGCGGAAGCGCTAACCTTATCCCGCTTCAATCTCCGAAAGGGTATGAATTAGCCAAGAAGCATGGGTTCTTGTGAAATTAGTTAAGTTAGGTAAATTAGCGTATTCGGTAAAATCTTTGATCGCTAGCTGGAGCTGTATCAACTTCAGATGTTCCACCTGATCCTACGATGACCACCTTCCACAGCTTCCATGGCCCGTCTGGGAAGTTTGAATATTCGATTCTTTTGACATCACCGGGTGTTCCTTCGACTGTGACCATTGGTACCATGCGCACTTGTAGAGTATCTGGAACACCTGAAACGGGATCTTCATGTGTGAGAAATCCGTTAGGCCAAGCTACGGTAAGCCCTAATTGCTGGGCAGAAGATTCCGAATGGTAACGTTCACTGATGATTACTTTTGTTAGGAAATCGCAATCCAAAAAAGGTGCACCCCACATTGTTTCAACAGATGTGGGTATTTCTATGGATGTAAGCTTGTCGCAGTCTTTGAAAGCTTGTTGCCCAATTCGTGTCAAAGTCTTTGGCAACACCAAATTAGATATCCCTGAGGCCATAAAAGCATATTCATCGATTTCGGTTACGCCTGCTGGCAATTCCAAAGCATCGAGCGCACTACAGAACTTGAAACATAATTCTGGAACAACCGATACTTTCGAGGGCCAATTGATGGACACCAATGATTGGCACCTTTCAAAAGCCCTGTTGCCTATTGCTCTAACATTTTCAGGAATGCTGAACTGTAACACCGATTTACAATCTCTGAATGCACCCGCTCCAATTGTGTGGAGATGTTCGGGCAGAACAAACTCAGTAATATTTTCGCAAGATAGGAAAGCGTTTGCTCCAATTGTGGTAACCGGAAAGCCATCAATTTCAGAAGGGATCGTAACCGTTCCAGTAAGCCATGGCGGTGCATAATCTATGGTTATTTCTTGGTTTGAAAGTGAGTATCTTAACGATTGCCAAGTACCTCCTTGGCCTACAGCTTTTTCCACAGACACACTCATGACGAAGGCCACAAACATGAGTAGTGATAGATTATGTTGAATTTTCATGGTGTTTAGTAAAACTTAACTAATTTAACGAAGCCTTTTCCATCGCTCTTTTTACAGTCATGGGGCTGAGTTGTTTGCCTGTTGGAGATTTTATGCCCCGTGCATTCAGAACCTTTGCTGTATCGGTCAGAGTGAAAACAAATGCTTCCTTTTGAACTTTCATGATCTGTTTGGAAAGCCAGTTTGCATACTCTTGTGAAGTTTTGCTTCGGACCTTACGCCCAATCGCCGCTACTTCTTTGATCTTTGGCGACCCTAGCGCTTCGCCCCGTTTCCGTTTCTGGGCATACGCAGCTTTCACTCGCTGTGAAATCATATCTGATTCTCTCTCTGCAACGGCAGCAAGAACGGTCAGAGTCATTTTATCCACATTTGGAAAGTCACAAAAATGGAATTTCACATCTGATTCATCGATCAAACGCAGGATGAAGGATGTTTTTCGTGATAGTCTGTCAATTCGGCTGATGCAGATCATGCAATTGTTAGCCTTAGCATATTCAATCGCTTGCTCCAATACAGGCCGACTATTTTTTCTTCCAGTCTCTTGCTCTTCAAAAATGCGAAGAAGGTTTCCATTTTGCGAAGCTACATACTTTTCTACGTCATTTTTCTGCGCATCCAAACCCAAGCGTGTTTTCCCCTGTTTGTATCTGTCGGAAACCCGGATATATCCAATGAAGTTCATAGCAGTAGAATTTCGATCAGCTCTTAGGTAATTTAGTGAACTTAACTAATTTTGGAAACCTAATTATCAAAGTTTCTGGTTCCAGTTAGAGTGAAAAAGTGTTCCTAGAATGATAAATACGGCATTCCTAAGCCTGTTCTCATTTAGAATTCGGCCCCACAATGAAATCAACATTTGTTGACGAATGTGGTGCTACACCACCCTTCAAAGAGGAGAAGCTAGCGAAGGACTGACAAGA
>CAZZDT010000678.1:0-3146 GCA_964652435.1 uncultured Bdellovibrionales bacterium | reverse complement strand
ACGACTGTGGTGCTCAGCAATGCGATGGCAGCTCTGCCTGTTATGACCTCCAAGAGGGTGAAGACTGCGCCTTCGATTACGAATGCGGCGGCGCTTTGGTGTGTAACCTAGGCCTTTGCGGTGAGAACGTTTGCGGCGATGGGGTTCAGCGCGGCCAAGAAGAATGCGACCATGCCGGCGAATCGGAAACCTGTGATTTAGATTGCACCCAAGTCGAGTGCGGTGACTCTGTCACCAACATCACGGCCGGTGAAGCTTGCGATGATGGCAATGACGTCAACACCGATGCCTGCTTAAACACCTGCGCTGCTGCTTCCTGTGGCGATAGCTTTATCCGAACAGATCTTGAGAGCGACCAGCCGGACTATGAAACCTGTGATGACGGCGGCGAATCTGAAACATGTGATGTTGATTGTACAGCCGTTGAATGCGGTGACACCACAACCAATACCGCCGCGGGTGAAGCATGCGATGATGGCAACAGCAGCAACAACGATGCATGCCTCAATGACTGCACCGCTGCATTTTGCGGCGACGGATATCCACGCTTCGAAGAAGTCTCCAGCAAATTCGACCCACTTTTTGAAATGTGTGACGACGGTGGAAACTCCGAAAACTGTGATGCCGATTGTACACCGGTGCAATGTGGGGATGGATTTCACAACCCTGTTACCGAAGCCTGTGATGATGATGGATTAAGCGCCGCCTGCGACACAGACTGCACCATTGCAGAATGTGGAGACGGTTTTGAAAACAGCCTCGCTGGTGAAGAATGTGATGATAACAACACAGTCACAGAAGTTTGTGATTATGGACAAACCAACTGTGAAGTATGCAACAGCGCTTGTGAAGAAGCTCCTGGTGAAACCAGCTACTGCGGTGATGGAACGAATGACCCAGAAGAAGAATGCGATGACGGTAATCAAGTTACAGAATCGTGCAGTTACGGGGAAGAATCTTGCGAGGTCTGCAACAGTGAATGCAACTTAGTTCCGGGCGAGACTGCTTTTTGCGGTGACGGTGAAGTTGATGCTGACTTTGGTGAAACTTGTGATGATGCAAACGAAAACACATATGACGCATGTCCCTCCGGTAATGATATCCCAGAAGCTAACCAATGTAGGATAGCCCGTTGTGGTGACGGCTACCGAAGAACAGATATTACCAGTCCTTTAAATGACAATTTCGAATCGTGCGATGACGGAAATGATGTAGACACTGATGCTTGTTTAAGTAATTGCTCTCCGGCAAGCTGCGGAGATGGTTTTACTCGAACAGATATAGAGGAAGGTCAACTTGGATACGAAAGTTGTGATGACGGAAATGGAAACAACAATGATGCGTGTCCAGACAATCAAACGTCAGCGGTTCCTGGAACTTGTATAACAGCCACATGCGGGGATGGATTTACCTTCAATCAGAGCGGTGGCTCTGAGGCATGCGATGATGGAAATACCGATAACACCGACGCTTGTTTAAACTCCTGCGTCGCTGCTAGTTGCGGCGATGGGTTTGAATGGATTGGCATAGAAGATTGTGACAAAGGAGAAGCCAATTCAAACACCGGCGCTTGTTTACTCAACTGCCAAGACGCCAGCTGTGGAGATAATTTTACTCGTACCGATATAGCGGAAGGTCAGCCTGGATACGAAAATTGCGACGACGGTAATCAAATCACCGAAGAATGCGAATATGGTCAGCAATCCTGTCAGGTATGCGCCAGCACCTGCCAATACGAGAATGGGGAAACAGACTTCTGTGGTGATGGCACTATAGACAGTGCGTATGAAACTTGTGATGACAATGGCGAATCCGCCACCTGTGACGTTGACTGCAGCAATGTTTCATGTGGCGATAGTGTTATCAACACAAGTGCTGGCGAAGAGTGTGACAACGGCGGTGGGCCTAATGGGAATGCAAACAACTCTGCCTGCTTGCTATCTTGTAAAAATGCACGATGCGGCGACGGCTACACATGGCAAGATGTAGAGCATTGCGACGATACATATCAAGACGACTGTGGCACTTGTAATGCAGACTGTACCGCAGGCGGTTCAGGAGCTACGTGTGGAGATGGTTCTCGCTGCCCAGAACTTGAGGAATGTGATGACGGCAATACGGTCACAGAAGATTGCTGGAGCCAAAATCAGTCAGACAACCCTGCTGGGTCATGCGATGTTTGCAATAAGTTTTGTGACAATGAGACCATAACTGCAAAATATTGTGGTGATGGAATTAAAACATCGGCCCATGAAGAATGCGATGCTGGCGCTTACAGTATTGGCGCCACTCAAGATCGAGCGTATGGATGTATTGATTGTGTCAGTTCTGTTTGTCCAGATTCAGGAACAGCTGACTATTTCGTAACTGCTCTTTTGCCGTCAGGTATTGAGGGCTGTGATGTTATTAATGGCAACTTACAATTAGCAGCAGTCGAAACGGATTGTTCAGAAGCATCTGGATGGTGTGACCAGCCATTCTTTTACATCCAAAACCTTTATGCCATTACGGGAGATTTAATCATTCGCCCTAAAACTCATCTTGACGGTCTATCAGAGACATATGATTCACTTTATTATGTTAATCTTCCTGATTTAAAGCGCGTTGACGGTAACGTCATCATAGATCGTGTAAGCTACCCCTTGGGTCTTAGTGTTACTCGTGTGGAGCATAAATATCTGGAAAAAGTTTACCTGAACAAACTGGAGAGTATTGGTGGTAATCTTCAATGCACAGAAAATGACCTTCTCGAGGCTCTCGGGCTGGAAGCGCTCAACCTGATCGGGGGCGACTTTACTGTTACCAACAATGCTGCCCTTTGTGAAAATGAGAGCGCATTTGGACAAGATCCTCTTGGGATCTCCGTTTCGGGCAATACAGACATCAACAACAACAAATCCACCGGATGTGACTAAAGTCCATTGACGACGGGAGATTAGGCCGCTATCGGGGCCGAACCATGACGACTTATACATTTCATGCCACCTCCCAACGAGACCTTTTGGCCTGGCTTGCCAGTGAATTAGAAGAGCTCGGCCTCAAAGGCGTTAAGCAAACGGGAGGCTCTGTTCTCTTTGAAGGCACCCTCGAGGACGCCTATCGGGCATGTTTATGGTCGCGGCTGGCCAACCGGGTGTGGTTGCCCC
>CAZZDT010000677.1:0-3147 GCA_964652435.1 uncultured Bdellovibrionales bacterium | reverse complement strand
TGCTCTTGCACCTGAACCGCCTCCACATGTTCTGCCTTTTGCTCGGCAACATCACGTGCTTCATCTTCATTTAAGATCTGGGCTTCATCAGAAATAGAGTAACTATCCGCTCGCTCGCCAACTCCTTTCGTAACGGTTTCGGGTTCGCGCACTTGGGGAGCGCTCACCTTCTGCCCGTTTTCGACCAGCACAGGTTGCTGGCCAACAGGTAGGATTTCCATGGCCTGGCCTTTCTAGAAAGCTCTGAGACCTCATGGCTGCTCTCGAAAGATAAGCCAATGGGGTCATAAAGCTCTGGTTTTGCTCACATAAGAGCATTACGCAGAAGCATCGACGGGATTGGTCGAAACTTAAGGCCTATTTTCACTTTTTTTATAAATTGAGGATCAAGCGCCGATAACGTCGATGACAATAGACTCAGGGCCCTCATAACCATCTGAAATATCTATGTTTTTAAGGACCTCATCCATGCACGCCGTTGGATCCGAATTGTGATGAATTTTCACCAGAGGCTGGTTTTCAATCACTTCATCACCCGGTTTCACCAAAAGCTCCAGACCAACCGCTGGATCGATCACATCTTCAGCCGTAGCCCGTCCAGCCCCAAGACGCATGGCAGCCACCCCCAAACCAAGTGCGTCCATGTGGGATATCGACCCCGCTTGAGGAGCAAGAACTTCGGTTGTTTGAGATGCAGTAGGCAAAAGCGAGGGGTCTTCCAACACACCAGCGTTGCCCCCTTGAGCTTCAATCACTTTGGCAAACAGTGACAAACCCGCTCCGGAACTCACTGCGTGTTCAAGCTGCTTTCTTGCATCATCTAAATTCGTGGCTGCTTTACCCAATACGAGCATCTCGGCACCCAAAGCCATAGTCAACTCGGTGCTATCCGCTGGGCCTTCGCCACGCAGAATATCGATGGATTCTCGAATTTCCAGTGCATTACCAATGGTGGTTCCCAGTGGATGAGACATATGCGTGAGGTAAGCTTTCACATCCAGGCCTGCCCCCGTTCCAACTCGAACCAAACTTTGGGCCAACTGACGAGCAGAAGCTTCGTCCTTCATAAATGCGCCGCGTCCCACTTTGACATCCAGGACCAAAGCATCAATACCCTCAGATAATTTCTTAGATAGAATCGAAGCCGTAATCAGTGGGATGGAGTCAACCGTAGCCGTCACATCGCGCAGAGCGTAAAGTTTTCGGTCTGCTGGCGCTACCTTTGCAGTTGCACCGATCAAACAAATGCCCAGCTCTTCAACCAATTCACAAAAGCGTTCCTGAGAAAGACCAACCTGGAAGCCCGGAATAGATTCTAACTTATCCAAAGTTCCGCCCGTGTGCCCAAGTCCGCGGCCGCTGATCATAGGAACAGGAACACCACACGCAGCAACCAGTGGAGCCAATGGAATCGATATTTTATCGCCCACTCCCCCGGTGGAGTGCTTATCCACTTTCACCTTATCGATATGGGATAGGTCGATCACATCTCCCGAATCTCGCATGGCCAAGGTCGTAGCCACGGTGGCTTCATCACTTAAGCCTTTGTGATAAACAGCCATAAGATAAGCGGTGGCTTGATAATCAGGTAATTCCCCTGAGGCGATCTGACCGATGAACTCTTGAATATCTTCGTTACGCAGCTTTTCCCCATCACGTACACTGCGAATAAATTCTACTACTTGCACAATAACTCCCATGAAGCGGCATGGTGAGGCCGCTTTAAAAATTCCTCAAACGAAAAAAAATCAATCGTAACGAATGGCGTCTACAGGGTGTTTATTCGCTGCCTTCAATGCAGGAAAAATCGTCGCCAAATGGCTGATCACCAGTGAAGCTAAAACAACGACCATCACTTCTGTAGCATTTACCTGAACCCGCATGGCCCCAACCATGTAGACGTCCGCAGCAATTCCCAAATCAAGATTGCCAAGAAAGAAACATATCGCCAAGCCCAACGCTACACCAATTCCTGTTCCTAAAAGGCCAACAATCCAGCCCTCCATCACAAAAATTTTCATGATGCTCGCGTCGCGCAGACCCATCGACTTCAATACACCGATTTCGTGGGAGCGCTCAACCACAGCCATAAACAACGTACTCGCGATATTGAAGGCGGCCACGATAACGATAAAGGTCAGCACCAAAAACATAACAATTTTTTGTAATTTCAGAGCTGTGAAAATTCCTGAATTGAGCTGGCGCCAATCGGTGCTGCGATATGGGTAATTGCCTACGGTCGCTAAAACTTGGCTAGAAATTTTTTCTACACTGGAGGGTTCACTCACTCGAAACTCGACCCCGCTCACCGCTTTGCCAAAACCCATCAACTCTTGGCCATCTTCTAGGGCAACAAAGAGCAAACGCGAATCAAACTCATACATGCCCGACTCAAAAACACCGCCAAGGCGAAAATGCAGACGCCGAGGAGCATTGCCTCGAGCGCCCGAGATACCAACGGGTGTTGTCACGCTGATAATCGACCCCACTGGCTGAGCAAGCTTGCGAAAGAGCTCTACACCCACAACGACCTGGGCCAATCCATCGGTTTCCGAAAGAAGTTCCACCAAAGCGCCTTCAGGCACAACACCGTTGGCGTAGCGTAGACACTTGCCCTGAGCATCCACAGACTGGCACAAGTTACTCTCTATCTCGGTGACCTTACCGGAACGCGCCGGGTCAACACCTTTAACCAAGACGCCTAAACCCTTAGAGCCGGTGCTCACCATGGCTTCCGTGAAAGTAAAGGGCGCTGCGGTTTCAACCCCAGCAACCGTCAGTCCACTCTCGATGACCTTTTCGTATTCGACAAAATCGATACCGTATTTTTGTACAACCAAATGAGCATTGGTCGAGAGAATTTTGTCTTGAATATCTTGTTGGTAACCGCTCATGACACTGGTCACGGCGATCAACGCGGCAACACCCAATGCGATTCCGGCAATGGCCACAACGGCGGTTACCGATAACATACCTTTGCGCCCGGAGAGATGACGCCGACTAAGCATCCACTCCACTTCAAAACGCAGATCGAAAATATTGCCTGCCGCCCCCAACAAAACGGCAAAGGAACCACCAAAGATAGCCGCTATCCATGCACCACAGGCATCCATCAGAACAAGTCGGTCCCACATGGAGCCTAAGATG
>CAZZDT010000676.1:0-3158 GCA_964652435.1 uncultured Bdellovibrionales bacterium | reverse complement strand
AAGTTGTTCTAATTGTTCTTGGGTAATCAGAGTATCGGGTTCGGTGCAGATTCTAGGGGCCAGCCAATGAGGCTTGGCCAATAGAGACCAACGTGCTGCTGCGCTGGACTTCGGGAGAGATTCCTCTCCGTGCCGTAGCCAAAATCCAGTGAGATGGCGGGGGTTGAGAATGGATGGCTCACGTCGGTCGGTTGTATCTGTCTGCCGGTAGAACAACCAACCTTTCACAAATGCTCTTCGACTGACATCGTCTACGCCATCGAGCGGCCCGAGGGCTCGCGTGAGGTTTTCCGCTGTGCTTCGCGGCAGCTGTTTGTCAAAAAGTCGGTGAAGCTTGGATGCTAAATTATCAGCGGTGTTTGGACCAATGTATTCAACGGGTTCACAGCCGGCCTCCAACTGCAGGTAGTACTTTACGGCTGCTTCCCAATGAACAAGCTGGTTCTTTTCTCGAAATAGGAAATCGATTTCGCCAAGCGTTTGTTTATCTCGAATAAGTTGGAGGTTATTGGTGACCACATCGCGAGAGCTGATGTTTCTTAGCCAATAATTGGTGAGCGCTTCAAAGTACCTTCCCACGCGGTGACCTGGCAGTTGTTCCAGAAAGTCCAAAAGGGGCTGAGGATTTTCGTCTAATTCCTGAAGGTAAGGCAGCGCTTCGGCGAACAGTTGCTCACAATCTGAATCGGAGACTGAGGGCATATTTGGCTGGTCCGGGCGCAGAAGGACAGGACTGCCGATGATCCAGGCAAGATCGCGTACTCTTGGATGTTTGAAGCGTTCTGGCATTGAGTTCTCTGACTTGAACCTATAGCAGAAGCACGACATGAAAAGGGAGCCTTAGTTGTGCCTAGACATACTGTTGATGACACCATTGTTTTTGATCCAGCGCTTCGTGAGAATACCCTGGGACTTGAGGAGCCAGGGAAGATCACCGAGCTCTTGCGGGAATACGTGAGCGATGAGCGCTTTGAGCGTATGGGCTCTATTCTGAATAAACGAACACGTCGACTGACCGCTTTATTGGAAAATGTCACCAATCCTCACAATGTAGCGGCGTGCCTGCGCTCTTGTGATGCCTTCGGGATCCAGGATTTACATGTCGTGACAGAGGGTTCTCAGCCTATTCGGGTCGCCCGAGGCATCGCTCGAAAATGCCATAAGTGGCTTACGGTCCATCATCATCCCAATCTTGAGAGCGCCCTAAAGGCCATTCGCAGCGCGGGATACCGTGTGGCGGCCACAGATCCTGGTTCGGATACCCAACAAGCCAGTCCGCTCCAATCGGTAACGATGGACGAGAAACTTTGCGTGGCTTTTGGAAACGAAGCCGATGGCGTGAGCGATGAGCTGCGCCAAGCTGCTGATTTTCTTATGGTTATACCGATGCATGGTTTTGTGGAGTCACTAAATATTTCAGTAGCCTTTGCGCTTTCCATGCACTGGCTTCGCACGAAACTGGATACGACAATGGGCGCGGAGGGCGATCTCACGGAGAACGAACAGGTTAGAATTGTGGATCGTTGGGTACTGGAGCAGGTTTCACGCTCCCAAGAAGTGCTTGCAGAGTTAGATCGTAGAAAAAGAGCAGCAGAAACAGCCCAATAGAGACTCATTTCCCCCTTGCAGGATCTGGGCAAAATAATGTAGGGCCCTATTGTTTTCAGGGGTAGCGGGGATAATACGAGCCTCGAGCGTCGGTAAAGGAAGTCATTGATGCGCCGCACTATGTTCAACGCTAAAATTCACCGGGCAACGGTTACACAAGCCGATTTGCATTATGAGGGAAGTGTCACCATCGATCAGGATTTGCTCGATGCTGCTGATATTCTCGAGCATGAATCCATTCACATTTGGAATATTACCCGAGGTACCCGTTTGGTGACCTATGTTCTCTCAGGTGAGCGCGGTAAGGGTGATATTTGCATCAATGGAGCGGCCGCTCATTTGATGACGCCTGGAGATATGGTGATCTTGGCGACTTATGTAGAGCTGGAAGATGCAGAAGCACGTAAGCATGTACCAACCGTTATTCGCGTCGATGAAAACAACCGCATGGTAAGCGATGCACCTGAAGTAGCTGGTCCCAATCCTCCATTGGATATTGCCAGCCTATAAGGAAACACCATGTCCCAGCCAAATGGGCAAGCTTCTCGAGATGTCTGGCCGCCGGAAGGTATTCACGAAAGACGTGAGCGGGTATTTTTACTCCTGGCCGGAATATTTCTCGGAACACTCACAATGCTCAATATTCTGGGCATTACCCGCTTTATTGACCTTTCATTCGAAATTTTTGGTTTAGAGATTCCTTTCGTTCTTGCCGTCGGTGTTTTGCCGTATCCCATTACATTTCTCTGTACTGATTTTATCAGCGAGTTCTATGGCGAGAAACGAGCGAACGCTCTGGTTTGGACGGGACTGCTTCTCAATGTCTGGGTGGTCTTTATTCTTTGGCTGGGAGGAGCACTGCCGCCTCAGCCAGTGATGGATCCTGCGACGGGTTTGCCACCGGTGGGTACCCACGGCAGAGTGTTCTTTGAGATGAAGGGGCTGGCGTTTGGGGCGATTGCAGCTTCGATGATTGCTTATCTTGCGGCTCAGTTTTGTGATGTTCGCCTGTTTCATTTTTGGAAAAAGTTAACCGGCGGTAAGCACTTATGGCTGCGTAACAACGCTTCCACGGCGGTTAGTCAGCTGGTGGATACTACGGCCGTTATTTTGATTACGCATTTCTACGCCAACGCTTTGCCCATTGATACGCAGGCGTCTCTATGGCCTCAACTGCTGACTTTTATTGGGTCCGGCTATGTCTTCAAGGTGACTTGCGCGGCGGTGGATACCGTTCCTTTTTACATCGGGTCGAAGTGGTTAGCTGAATATTTGCAGATAGATCCCCGTGAAGTAGGTCATTGATCTCAATTACTTGGGTAATTATGAGTAAAATGGTCATATTTACCGTTCTAGGGGTTCCCCTCCCTTGAAGATTATGTACATATTCCGATTATGACGAATTATGCACTGAGTCACCTCGATCAACTCGAGGCCGAGAGTATCCACATTATCCGAGAAGTTGTCGCCGAGAGTGAAAACCCGGTGATGCTTTATTCCATCGGGAAAGATTCATCATGCATGGTGCGGCTGGCGCAAAAAGCCTTTGC
>CAZZDT010000675.1:0-3159 GCA_964652435.1 uncultured Bdellovibrionales bacterium | reverse complement strand
CGGCGATGTTGACTACTACAGTCTTGAAGTCAGCGGCGGTTCACGGGTCGACATCGAACTGTCAGACTACAGCGGAGATTTAGACTTGGCAGTATTTGGTCCCTTTGACTCCATTGAAAACGCTCAAACCGATGCACTTCTCGCAGAAGATGCAACCAACGGTCCAAGTAAAGTTGTCTCCGCCACCGCGCGCCAAGATAGCTTTTTCGTTGCCAGAGTACTGCGCGACCAAGGTGAGCGTACCGGATACGCCATCAACGTGGTGGTGGATACACCATCCAATGCCTGTGTTGAGGACTCCTACGATGCTGCAGAGCTCAATGACACCTTCGCTCAGGCAAGCTGGGTGACTCTCAACCCAGCTGGAACCACCAACATTGATCTCAATGTGTGTATTGCAGATACAGAGTGGCTTAGCCTAACGCTTGATGGCAGCAACCCCATTCCACCGGGTTACCGAGTTTCGGTCGCACTGAACCAAGCAGCCGGCAGCCCTAACGCATTGACGCTTGCATTGCTCAGCGATGAAAGCACAATTCTCTCTGGGTCCAATGATACAGCGAGTCCAAGCAATGAAGCATCCGTTGGTCTTACGGATGGCAACCCACTTTACGTACAAATCGTAAGCGGCCTCGCCAATCCATCTCATGAAGACGTCGAATTGGTATTTACCCTGGAAGCACCGCCGGCATGCGAAAGCAGCGACCACCTCGCGCCAGCTTCAGCGATTACATTGGCTCCGTCACCTTGGAGTTCAGTTGGTGATGGTGAAACCGTTCACACCGATGAATCCCTTTGTGGACAAGAGGACGATTGGTATGTGGTGAGTGTTCCCGCAGGAATGCAGGTAGTAGCCACTGCGAACTACAATCCCCAAGACGTTGAAGCAGCCATTTCAATTTACGATGAAAGCATCGCAGCCACGTCGGAAGCGACATTTGGTCAAGACATTACCGCAGGACGCTTAAGCAGCTCCTCGGTACCAGGACGAAGCTTTCAAACAGCATGGGCTGCACCCGCTGGCAGCAGCAATGCTTATATCCGGATTGAAAACACCGGTGGTTGGCCACTGGCTGATTACTCCTTAAGTGTCGCTTTGGCTCCTACCATCTGCAGTGCTGACGATTTCGAAGTGAACAACACTCTGGAAACAGCGGTCACCTTGGTCCCCCTCGATGTTGCTCACGGCGAAAATCAGCAAGAGCTCAATCAAACCCATCTGTCCAGCTGCGGCGGTGACAATGACTGGTATCAAACACGACTCTTGCCCGGTGATGCTGTGGAAGCGGCTGTCTATTTTGATGCTGAAGAAACAGAACTCAGCTTAACCATGTTCGGGCTGGAAGACACGAGTGTGCCTGCCGCAACTGGAACGCAGAACAGCTCTGGACGGGTTGGCTTTACCTACACCGTAGATGCTGAATCAGGTGCAGGGCTTTACCCATTACAAGTCCAGTCAGTCAGCGGCGATGCCCGCTACTACGGCTTAGAGCTCACGGTTGTAAGAGCGTGCACAGATGATGCATTGGAGCCGGTGCCACCGCTTGCATCCACCACCATCGAAAGTCCATTCGACCAAAGCGATTTGATTCTTTGCGCAGACGACGATTGGTACAGCGTTACTCTACCGGCTGGGTCATACACAATTTGCGCACTCTTCGAACACGACGATGGCGACATTGACCTCTCCCTTTACGAGACGGGTCCAACCCAAACGCCCATCGCCAGCAGCATGACCAAGAATGATGTGGAAGTGATCTCATTCACCAGCGATCAACCAACCACTTATGACTTAAACGTATTCTTGGACGACCGAGACTCCGTGATTACATCCTACCGATTGGCCATTGGAACTGGGATTGATTGCAGCGCCCTTTAAGGATCAAGCAACAAGTCCAAAAGCTCCCGGAGCTCTTTAATCTGATAGGTGGGCATGGCCCCACCGTCAGCGCTCTTTCCGTGTGGATTGAACCAGCAGGTTTCAATGCCCGCGTTTACGCCACCTTGGATATCCGAGGTTAGGCTATCTCCAATAATCAAACATCGGTCTTTGTCGGGATGGCCGAGAGACCGCAGCGTGTGATCAAAGAACTCAGTGTCAGGTTTCTTCGCACCAATCTCATCTGAAATCACGACTACAGGGAAATGCACCGCAAGTTCCCAGCGCTTCAGCCGAGCCCGCTGCACATCTTTCAGACCGTTGGTGATCAAGGCGAGCCGGTATTGCTTGGAAAGTGCTTGAACCACCCGCGGTGCCCCAGCGATGGAATGCGCCGACTCTCCTAAGTACATCACAAAAAAACGACGAAAGAGATCTGGATCAAAAATGGGTGAAACCGCACTGCAAAAATCCTTAAAGCGCTTGGTCTTTAAGGTATCCAAATCGATTTCACCGGCCTCAAAAGCAGCCCAGCTGGCACGATTGTAATGTTGATAAAGCGGCAAGTGCTTTTCTTCATCATACTGGTATCCCACGCCCTCGAAAGCGCGTTTTAAGGCCGATTTCTCCGCGACCGCAAAGTCGAGCAGCGTATCATCCAAATCAAAGAGTAAAACGTCGTATCGCGCCATGTACGGCCTCCTGAGAAGAGCGAGTAACAGGGGCCCGAGAAGGAATCAAACGAAGAGGCAAATCTAACGCAGTGCGTGCATAAATTCGGCTCCATCGCCGCACCTACATGACATAGATGGCATAGTGGTGATCTCCGTCACATAAACCAAAAATTCGTTTGCGCTTTAAAATCAACGATTTGGCAAATTGGCCCAAGATGGCACACGGGTTGCTTACTTCTTAAGCGTCATGAAGATACTTAAGCACATAACATTCTCACTCTTTCTAATGTTCGCCTTTTGTATCGGACTTTTGGGGACGTTGAGCGCAGCTGAAATCATGCTGAACCAAACCCAAAGCGAGCAAACATCCGAGTCTTTCGAGCAGCCAGTTCAGGCACCTCAGCAAGGCCAACCCCTTAACAAGCTCCCCACAATTGAGTGTTAAGGAATAAGCCGGCATCTTAGCGCCGGTGGCCTTTGCCTGTTCACCCCCGTCTGAACTGGCGGCTCCCCCTTCGGGGCCATCCATTCGTTGTCTCGATGCATTCTGAAACCAACTCACTCCACCTAAAAACCGACCTTGCTTCGAGCAAAGCATAAAACACT
>CAZZDT010000674.1:0-3160 GCA_964652435.1 uncultured Bdellovibrionales bacterium | reverse complement strand
GATGAGCGCATCCATTGAGCTCCAGCGTAATGGCAAAATCAAAGAGTTTGCTGAGGCATCAAAAGAAATAGCTGAACTACAGGATCAGCTGGAGGCCATGAGAGCCAGCGCATAAGCCTGACTCATCTCACTCCCAAATCGCCGACCAGAATAAATCGTAGGCGCTTAGATCGTCGAGAATCAGTTCCGCATCACAAGCGTCCAACTCCTCGGCTTTGACCATTGAGTTGGTTCGAACCAACGCGACTTTTGCTCCGTGGTGCTTCGCCGCCCGGTAGTCTCGAGCCGTATCCCCAATGATCCATGTTTGTTCCGGTGTATATCTCTCGCCATAGAGTGCGAAGGCACGCTCCCATGCCACGGGAACCAAGTCTTCTCGAAGCGTTGCGTCGCTGCCAAAAGCACCAAATTCAAAATGGTCCCATAAGCCATGGTGAGCAAGCTTTAGCTCCGCAGCCTCCTCCACATTGCCCGTCAGCAAGCCCTGGCGACACACTCCATGCCCTTCAGGTACCTTGAGGATATCTGGCACTCCAGGAAGCACACGGGAGCTATCAAAGCCCTCTCGGTGGTCACGCATCATTTGCACATAATCCGATAGAACTTGGTCTATTTCGCCTGGCGCGGCCTCATGATTGAAGTGACTGAAAATCCCCTCGACAATCCCGGGATCCGTCATGCCGTGAACAACCAATGCTTTACCCAAATCATCCCAACCATAACGGTCCTTGAAGTAGCGCTTTAAAGCCCGTCCACCGGCACTACCGCCTAGAATGAGGGTACCATCGATGTCCCACAACAAGAGTCTTGATTTTTCCATGCTATTACCACCAAACTTCATGGGTTATCATAAGTTAGTAATCACTCAGCAGAGAATCAACCAGCGAAAGCCATTCTCACACAAAGAGTGACCGCAAAACCAAAGGAGCCAATGTGGAAGCGAAATGGATGCTCTTACCGATGTTTGCGCAGGTGGTTCTGACCATGGCCATCATGCAACTTGCACGGACCCGAAGATTGCGAGCGGTCAATGCCGGCGAGGTCAATGGAACCTACTTCAAGACACAAGAAGGCCCTAAGCCTCCCCGATATGTTCTTCAAAGTGACCAAATGGTGCTTAACTTCTTTGAGACGCCCATGCTCTTTTTCGCCGCTGGGCTGGCAGCAATGACCCTGAATCTAGTGAATGAAGCGCTTCTAGGTTTAGGGTGGGTTTACGTGGTCCTTCGCCTCTGGCACGCACAAATCAAGTTGACGCACAATAAACTGGGTCCACGGGCCCTCATTTTCGCGATTTCAGTGGCTATTATACTGTTCATGTGGATTGCCCTGCTTGCAGCAGCTTTTGCCGGCTGAGACTTCAGACCCACCGAAGACATACACTAATTAAATATATTAAAAATAATCCACTTAAGATAACGATGTGGACATAGGAGCATCTTTAATCAACTCTGTTTTTCGAACACTGGGCAAAGCCCACCACGGCACCCAGGGATACCGGTGATGCTCGAGATGGTATCCAAAGTGGTAACAGGTCAAGAAAGAATAGAGGTGGCCATTGTTCATTGAGCGGGCTCGGTGCTCATCTTCAAATGCTTCCTCTTCAATCCGATGCGGTCGGTAGGTTCCAAAGTAAAACAACTGAAGTGCGCTCATAATCGCTGGAATCGCCCAAAATAAAATCACATTGGTCGAATCAATACTCACAAGCAAAAGCACCAAGTAAATGAACGAAACCTTGGTCATTTGTGCCAGAGAGCAATACCGAACCATAAATGAAAACAACCAACGGAAAAAGCCATGCTCATAAGCATCAGCAAAATCAGGATCTTCAAGGGTGCCCGACAAGCGATGATGCCGATGATGTTCAAAGAGCAAATGCTTATAGGAAAAACCGGCGTAGAGACCGACACAAAAAGCTCCTACCCCGTGATTCACACGCTGAGACTTAGTGAACAAGGTGCCATGCATGGCATCATGTGCGGTGATGAAAAGTCCAACGTTTAAAAACGAGCGAAACCATATTGCCACCGGAATCCAGACCAGTGAATAAAGCGTCAACTCGACGGTCATTAACCAATAGAGGCTTAAAAACCAGCCCGTCAGAATAAGGCCGGCCGATAGGAGCCCTCGGTTTCCTACATCAATATGTGTATGTGGATGAGTCATTACGAAACACTACAGCCAGGCAATCCCTGCAAACTCCGGTGTAATTCTTTACGGTGATCAAAATATTGTCCGGCCACAAGCGTTTTCAATGCCCCACCGATACCATGGAACACCCAAAATAGCTTCTCGTACCAGCTTACAATCACGCGGCCCGACATCGCATCGAACTTGCGCCGCGAGAGCTTGACGCCAATCGCTCGGTACGTTCGACTGGCCACAAAAATAGCCAACCGTGAACGCCAAGGAATGAAACGCATCCCTTGCTCAGCACTCTTGTAATAACGCTCGCCCAACACATAAAGCCACTCAACTGCATCCGCCAGCTTTTTACGGTCAGCGGTTCCATCGAGAACCTGCTCCGATGTAATTCCACAACGCTTGAGAACCTCGGCAGGGATATACACCCGCCCTCGCCCAGCATCTTCGTGAACATCACGCGCAATATTGGTTAGCTGCATACCGATGCCTAGGTCGATGGCGTGCGGCAGAGCGCGCTTATCGCGGACTCCCAATACCTGACACATCATCAAGCCAACAGTTCCGGCCACGCGGTAGCAATAAGTTAAGAGCTGCGCCGGTGTTTCAAGGATCTGTTCACCCAAGTCCGACCGTACGCCTTTGATGAGTTCAAAAGCGGGTTCAAGGCTTCCGCCATCCCGCTCCATCACCTCACTGAAGCCTTCCACCAATGCACTGGGTACAACCTTGCGCCTTAACTCAGCCTCTAGCTGTACGACTCCCTCAGTCGCCATCTCCTCGTTCTCTGCCTCATCCACAACGTCATCTACAAGACGACAGAAGGCGTAGGTAATCGCCGCCTCGTCATGGGTTCCGTTAGGCAAAAACCAAGCACCCCACCGAAAAGAGCGGGCATGGTGAGCAAGCACATCACGGCTTGCTATGGCGAGTGATTCCTGGGTCATGCCGATAGCCGGTCCGGGCTGATGATTCGGCTCGCTTCGGGAATGTCCAAACGCTGAGCAGGCTCAGG
>CAZZDT010000673.1:0-3163 GCA_964652435.1 uncultured Bdellovibrionales bacterium | reverse complement strand
CTCCTCAGGCTGCTCCAGGTATTTTTGGTTGGGGTGACGCTGAAATGGATGGGGATATCGATATCATTGTTTCTGGTGATGGTGACCCAAACATTTACTTGCTGGTTCAAGATGGTGCAGAGTTCACAACTTGGGTATTGGACAAAGATATTCCTCAGGCCGGTGGTCAGAAGATTGTTGACCTCAATGGCGATGGCAAATCAGAGCTTATTGTTACCGGTTATGAAAACAATGCTGTTTACCTTTATTACGCCGATGAAGATGGAGAATATCCATTGGGTCTTGCGGTTCCAAAAGAGGAAGAGGAAGTTGGTCCAAGCGATGTTGTGTTTGAGCTAACCTATGAAGGTGATGCAACCGGTGATTTGGTTGTGGCTCTTTTCGAAACGTATCCGCCAGTAGGCCCACCAAGTGGATTTACCCATGTTCCAGAAGTGACTTACCCAGCGACAGCAACATTGCCGTCGGTAGCACCAGGTAGTTACACCGCAATGTTGGTTCAAGATTTACCGCCACTGGATTTTATGAATCAAGGTCCAGAGGATTTGGTCACAACCGTTGAATTGACGGTTCCTGTAGAAGAGTCCCCAATTCAAGTGGAGCTTAACGGTGAATCTCAAGGTGAGGTTGGTACCACCGGTGCACCCGCGGATGTCACGGTCACGTTGAATTACGATGGCCCCGAAGGTGGTCAGGTGATCCTGGCTGTATTCGACGAGTTGCCACCAGCCGGTCCTCCAAAGTCTTTTAAAGCAGTGGACGCTGAACTCTTTCCATTAACCGTGACGCTGAATGCGGTGAGCGGTGGAACTGCTCAGATTTTAGCTTTTCTAGATTTGGAGCCCTTTAACATGCAAATGCCAGATGCGACCGACCCGCAGGTTTCGTCGCCGCCATTTGATGTGAACGGAGAGCCAGTCACTCTGGAATTGACTCTAGAATAGAAAAATTGGGGCATGGTCACATGCCCCGATCTCAAATCCCAAAGACGGTCCCCAAAACTGCATTCTTTTGAAATGGAGTCTTGCGTCTTTTCGGGCGCTCGCTTAAAACGTAACTCAGACATGAGATACGTTGAGTCTCTAAAGGAAGAGGGGCATGCTACAGGAAATCACCAGAATCTCTCCTCGAAGGTTCTTTTGGTTCCTGCCCCTTCTCCTTACCTTCTTTCTGGCAGGCTGCCAGAAAAGTCCCCAAGTAACTGAAATTGAATGGAAAAGTAGGGACTGTCGGGTGCCAATGCACTACCGCGCGCCCGGGAATATGGACCATGTGGCGGTGGTTGGAGATTTTAACAATTGGGATCCTGCGGCCCATCCTCTGCAAGATCCCGATGGGGACCAAGACTATTTTGGACTCTTAGACTTGCCCCCCGGGGCTTATCACTATGCCATTTGGGTCGATGGCTACACCTTTGCCGATATCACCAACCCGCTCTCCCATTTTGACGATCAGAGCATCGAACACTCTTATGTGGTGGTGGAGGATTGCTCTCAGCCCGCTTGGGACGCGTTGTCTTTGGTAGCGGATGCAAGCGGAAGCATTGAAGCAAGCTTTGATTTTCTAACGGGTCAAATGGGCTCTGGTTTGGATTTAGATTCTCTAACTTTGAGCCTAAATGGCGAGGAGTTTTCGGAATCAGCAATTGAGGCAGTGGATGGTTCCCTTCAGATAAGTCTTCATGGCCTTGCCCATGGCCGTTATGTTTTTGAGTTACGTGCCCAAGATTTAGATGGCCTATGGACGAAGACCTGGCGCAGTGTTGTGTGGGTCGAGGAAAAACCATTTGAGTGGAAAGATGCACTTATCTATCAAATTGTAGTCGACAGATTTTTCAATCCACAGGCTGAGTTGGATAACGCCGTCCCAATTTCTTATTACCACGGTGGCACCCTGGACGGTGTTACAGAAAAAATTGAAGCCGGTTATTTTAAACGCATGGGTGTGAATGCTCTCTGGCTCTCACCCTTGAATGAGAATGCGGATGAAACTTATGTGGGCCGAGATCAATACACCGCACAGGCGTACCATGGTTATTGGCCACGCTCTGCCCGTGAAGTGGAAGAGCGATTTGGGGCTGAGGCGGCGCTGAAACGTTTGGTGAAAACCGCTCATGAAAATGGGATACGGGTGGTGATGGATTATGTGCTCAACCATGTGCATGTGGACCATCCTTATTTTGCGAACCCTGATTGGGTAAATGGGATCGACGAAGATTGTATCTGTGGGATCACCTGCCCGTGGGGTGAAAACATGCTCACCTGTTGGTTCGACCCATTTTTGGCGGATTTGAATTGGAAAAACCCAGAGGTGGTGGAGCAGCTTACCGACGATGCTTTGTTTTGGTTAGAGCAATTTGAACTTGATGGATTGCGCTTGGATGCTATTCCCATGATGCCTCGATTGGCGACCAGAACGCTGCGTAAAAAAATCAATGACACTTGGGATCAGGAATTTCACCACATGTATTTATTGGGTGAAACCTACACTGGATCGGCGGGCCATGGTCAGATTCGTCACTACCTTGGTGAGTATGGCCTAAGTGGGCAATTTGAATTTCCGACCATGTGGACGCTGCGCGCGGCATTGACGGGCCGGGAAAGTATGCAGGCCCTTCATGCTCAAGTGCTTCGCAGTACCCGTGCTTGGGAGGGTTCGGGCTCGGTGATGGCGCCTATCTTAGGCAATCACGATGTGCCGCGTATGATTTCAGATTTGGCCGGTGATGTACTCTGGAGTCCGCGCACCCAACCGGCTTTACCCATTGAAAATGACGTCCCCTATAAGCTTTTGAAAACGGCCTGGACGTTTATCATGACTCAGCCGGGGGCGCCGGTGATTTATTATGGTGACGAGTTTGGCATGGTGGGCGCTAATGACCCCGACAATCGTCGCAATATGCGATTTGACGATGAACTCGAAACGCTTGAAGCATCGACATTGGAGCATGTGGCTCAATTGGGTCGTCTACGCAGCTGCTCCGATGTGATTCGCCGGGGTGAAACATCTTTGGTTTATGTGGACGATGAACTTTATGTTTACAAAAAGGTCTTTGAAGACAAAGAAGCCTGGATTTACCTCAACCGTTCTTTTGCGCCGCGCCTGACCGGTATTCACCCCGAGCAAAGCCCTGGTTGGTATGCACCTTTGGGCAACGCATTAG
>CAZZDT010000672.1:0-3172 GCA_964652435.1 uncultured Bdellovibrionales bacterium | reverse complement strand
TACAGCACCGAGGTTTACCAATGTCGCTGTGCACTGAGCGTAAGCACCGAACTCTACAGAGAGAGTTGATTCGCCCGCTGTGTCACCAGCGACAATGCTTGTTCCGTCTACAGTGAAGCCATCGCCGCTAACAGAAGCGGTAAAGGTTGCACCAGGTAGCGGAGCGCCTTGCTTCACAGCAAGAACCGCCTCAACCTGCATAGATGCGCCAGCACCGAGAACCACACGGGGTGTACCTTCAGCCGCTAGCTGACCCGCAGAGTTAACAATGTGGCATTCACATCCTTGAGCACTCGTTTCACATTTTTGTTCTACCGACTTACAGACGAAGTCGTCATCGCAAATCTGACCTTCGTCACAACTGTTCGGCTGTCCGGATTCAGGCGTGCAGCCTTCCCAGGGAGCGCAGTAACCGTCGTCACAAAATTCACCAGGTGCACAGTTACTGGCAACCTCGCATGGCTGACGTGGATCGGTCGGGTCATCGGCTGCGTCTTCATCGCCGCCGCCTCCGCCACAACCGGCCGCGGTGAATACACCAAGAGCCATTAACAACATGAGCTTTTTCATTTTTCCTCCAAAAAGGTATGCGCGCCCGAACGGACGATATCGGGCAACCCCAACGGTTTAGACCCCGAGGGCGGAAGATAAATTCACTGGGGTATTGAGGTCAAGCGAAACCTCAACGCGATGCGTGAAGAAAGGGGGTCGCTCACAACTTTTGACGCAATTGTAAGGATTGAACTACGGAGGCAAAAAACCCATAGGATTCTGGGGATCTGCGCCACGTCGCACCTCAAAATGCAAATGAGGACCACTGGCTTTGCCGCTGTCACCCACAAGCGCAATCCTCTGTCCGGCGCGTACACTCTGCCCTTTTTTTACAAGATTTTTCAGATTATGCGCGTAAACCGTCACCAAACCACCATCGTGTTGGATCACAACGAGGTTTCCGTAGCCTCCGTGACGGTCCGAATAAAGGACTTTGCCCGCACCCGCCGAGTTCACGGGCTCTCCCCGAGCAGCCGCGATATCAATGCCGTCGTGTGGACGGCCATTCTTTTTACCAAAACGTGTCGTAATGACGCCCTTTAGTGGCCAGCGAAGACTGTATTTCGATTTCTTCTTCGTGCGAGACACCCCGGCCACAGACTGCCCTGGCCCCAACCTAATAGCGCCAGGAACCACCAAAACTTGCCCAATGCTAAGCTCCCGCGGCTTATCAATGGAATTGGCCCGCTTCAGGTCTGCTAATGTTACACCGTGTGCCTGCGCGATTCCCCAAAGAGTGTCTCCAGACCGAACGGTATACTTTGTAACAGCAGCGACATTAGACTGAGAAACAATCCGCAGAGGGGTTCCTTGATAACGAGAAACGACCCGAGATCCATGGGTACCAAGTGGAACTTTACCTGTACGCAGCGAGGTGCAGCCCCATGTTGACGTAAGCGTCAACACTGAAAGGAGAACTAAGAGAAATCTCATAGAAACACCTTCACCAGCATGAATCCACCAATCAGAAGGACACAAAAGAGCAAAGCAAGCTGATTAAAATACCGGTCAATCAAGCCTTTAACCGGCGTACCGTAACGCTTAATCAAGCCAGCGACGATGAAAAACCGAAGACCTCGACTGACGGCGGAGGCACCAATGAAAGGCAGTACGGGTAAACCCGCGACACCACTGGCCACAGTGACCAACTTAAACGGAATCGGTGAAAAACCCGCTGTAAATACCCAAACTACACCCCACTCCAGATAGAGATCTTGGATATTTGCAAATGCCTCAGGGGTAAACCCGGGAATCCAACGGTAGAAAGTATCGGCCAAAGCCGACCAAGCAAACGCGCCAATCGCATAGCCAGCGAGGCCCCCCAGCACAGATGCAATGGTGCAAGCGCCAGCGAAAACCCAGCTTCGATCTGATGCGCCCATGCACATCGCGATCAGCAAAACGTCTGGTGGAATGGGGAAAAAACTCGCCTCAGCAAACGCCAATATAAAAAGCGCGGGCATTGCATATGGCGTATCCGCCCAAGACAACACCCAATCGTAAAGCCGTCTGATTCCGCCCATCAATGCGTTTTGGTCCGTTTTTACGGAAGAATTCATTTCATCTGCCATTGTTTAAGGGTCGCGCCCCTTGGGTATTGCCGCCACCCTACCTGAACGTAGCGAAATCGACGAGTTTTTCGCGAAAATCAGGAGTTCTTAACGAAAGGAGCAACGACCGGCTCCAACGGTTCATTCCCCAAATCATCGGCAATTTTTTCAATGTTGCTGACATTGAGATCACGAAGGAATTGAAATGAGCGATGCGCGGTCAAATCATAATGAAGCGGCGTGATACTCACATAGCCCGCGGCAATGGCTTCATTGTCGGAGCCAGGTATTCCATCGCTTCCAGAACGCTCACCGCCAATCCAGTAATACCTTTTCCCGCGAGGGTCGCGGCGCTCATGAACAGAGCTGGCCCAATCGGTATGACCCAATCGGCATACCTGCATCCCTTTCATGGGTTCTTCAGAATAAGGCACATTGACGTTCAGAGTGATACCCGGTTGCACCGGCTGCTCCAGGCAAGCCATCGCAATGTCTCGCGTTACCCCCGCGGCGATACTGTAATCCAAGCTCTTGCCCTTCAGTTGGTCTTGGTGCTCAGGCAAACACAGGCTTACCGCAATGGAACGATGACCAAACATGGCACCCTCCATCGCCGCCGCCACAGTGCCGGAATAAATTACATCATTACCGAGGTTGGGACCTGAGTTGATGCCACTGATCACAATATCCGGCTTACGTGGCAAGATACTGTGGATGCCACAGTAAACCGCATCTGACGGCGTGCCAGTCACAGAGATTTCTTGCGGGCCGTATTTTTTGAACCTGAGTGGATCATGCAGACTGATTGAATGACTTTTGGCGCTTTGCTCAAATTCGGGAGCGACCACCCAAACATCGCCCAAGTCCTGAAAAATCTGTTTCAGTGCCTGAATGCCAGGTGCGCGAATACCATCATCATTGGATATGAGGATTAGAGGTAAGGTCATGGAATGTTCGGTTTTCATCTGGTTGAAGAAAAGAAAATGGTCGGGGCGAAAGGATTCGAACCTTCGGCCCCTTGACCCCCAGTCAAGTGCGCTAACCAGACTGCGCTACGCCCCGGCCGAGGC
>CAZZDT010000671.1:0-3173 GCA_964652435.1 uncultured Bdellovibrionales bacterium | reverse complement strand
GAAAGCTCGATATCCATAAGAATCAAGTCGAAGTTATGCTCACTTAAGAATCGAAATGCTTCTTTCGAGGTACGCGCCCGCATCACACGGTATTTTTCGCTGAGTGCAGCCTGCGCCAAATCGGCATTGGTATCATCATCCTCTACGTACAGAATAAGGGGTTTCTCCTTATCCGGCACACCCTGTTTGGGTTCGGGCTTTGAGTCGTCACTTCGATCAATTTTTGTTAACGCCATTGCAGATACACCCCTCCTAAAATCATACGCCTTCTAATTCTTGAGTACCACCAGAACGGTCAGAAAATGCACCCATATCGACGGGAAGCGTAAACGAGAAAGTTGTACCTTCTCCTTCTACACTTGAAAGTCCAAGCTCCCCGTGATGCAGCACCACCAATTCTCGTGAAATCGCCAGTCCTAAGCCCGTACCGCCATGCCGTCTGGTATGTGAACCATCGGCTTGGCGAAAACTTTCAAATACAAGTTCCTGAGCTGCTTTGGGAATTCCTATCCCCGTATCCTGAACCTCAAACCGAAGCATGTCGCTTTCTTCAACACACTTCTTAACTCGAAATGTCACTTGGCCTTCATCCGTAAACTTAATGGCATTGCCCACCAAATTAACCAAAATCTGCCCTAACTTCACTGGATCGGCGTAGCAAACCTTCACATCATCTAAAATCTCTTTATCCAGTGATAGGCCTTTGGACGTGGCCAAATCGGTCAGCGTAGCAAAAACCTCTTCAAATATTTCCGAAACACTGGTGAACTCCGGTGAGATCACCATCTTACCAGCTTCAAGCTTGGAGATATCCAAAAGGTCATTGATGATTCGCAGCAAGTAATTACCCGAAGTTTTTGCGCGATTCAGCAAGAGGAAATGACTCTTTATTTCTCCCGTATCCACCACCTCTGTATCCGTGGTCATTGCTACCGAACAATCGGGGCACGTCTCGGAATGTTGCGGCTCAAGATCAGGCGATAAATCAGGGTCATTGAAGTCACTTCCACACTTTGCACAATGCCAGAACCGACGAACCTGGTAGGTACCCAAGATGATATTGGGAACATTCACGATAGCATTAAGAGGTGTCCGAAGTTCATGGGATATTCCAGCGAGAAATTCGCTCTTCACTCGATAAGCTTCCTCGGCCTTACTCAACGCAACTTCTAGGTCACCGCTGATCGCTTTTTCACGAGTCAGAGCTTCCTTCTGGAAGTCAGCCATCTCACGCTCTTTATCGAGAGCTCGCGCCTGAGCTTCGATGGTGGCCCGGCGGGTTTCATTGATTCGCTCAGCCAAGGCAAAAGAGAGCAGCGTCACCTGAATGGCGTGCCCTGCCTCAATCATGTATTCCGACCAGTTATTGTGAGGCACCATCCCAAATTTCTGCAGCGCAAAAGCCAAGACGCTTAGTAAAAATATCGCCCAAGCAATCACAAAATACATGGCTGGCTTTGAACCGCTCACCAACCATGTTTGAACCCCGCTTCCCAGGGCAATGGTTACTATCGGAATAGCCAAACCCGCTGCGATGGCGGTAGCCAAGAGAGGCGGGATAAAAAATGCCGACACCAAAACAATCGCCGACAACACCACAAAGAACATCATGGCGTCGGCTAGCTTTTTATTGAACTCAGGCAAATGCAAGAAGCGACTTACAAAGGTTCCCCCAGACACCAATGCCATACTGACCAAGATGCCCATGGCCCGTTCGTGAAACCCTGGAAATGCAGGCCAGAGATATTGAAACGAGTAACCAAGAAAGTTCGCCTGCAGAACACCAAAGATACCAATAAACAAGACATAGAGAATGTAATTGGGATCTCGAAATGCAAGATAAACAGAGAGATTGTAGAAGACCATCACCAGAACGATGCCGAAAAAGATTCCGTGGATAACAGTTTCTTTTTCTGCCGCCAGAAAAAATCCGTCTCGTGGAGCAAGGTCTATCGGTGCTTGCACACCATTGGCTGATTCAATCCGCAAATAAAGCTCACCCGTTTGCCCCGGCGAAAACTTTAAAGGCGCTAGAAAATAGCGGTGATTGATGGGCCGCTCGATGAAGGGTTTTTCATTAGAAAGAACAAAAGACTGGTCAATGGATCCATCTACAACCCAATAAACCTGTAGCTCCCGAATAGCTGCCCATTGATGGGATAGAATCCAGTCCTCTTCTGTGCCCTCGCCCACCTCAACCTTTAAACGGAACCAATAAGCGTCTGAGGTGAAACCAAAACTGGGGACCTCTCCCAAGGGAAGCTCCCACTTGATATCACTCTTGAGAATATCATCGATTTTAAGTTCGCCAGAATTATCGGAATGATAACTAAGTTTATCGCCAAGAGTGTGTAAACGATTCTCATTAAGAGACAAAGATGCTGAGGCCGTTGGTAAAACCAAAAAAGACAATAGCAGCGCCACAAGAACACCCTGCATCAAACTGCTCAATCGTGTCTTTTTTTGAACCTGCATAAATCCTACTTCTACAGCGAATACAGCATCACAACTCCAAACCTTCACATCAGGTTTAACACCATACGGTATCAGGGTATTCCATTGTCGATCCAGCAATACAAATCGTTTGAAACCAAAGAAAGGAGCTTGAGTACTTTCACTCAACCAACGTTGTCACATAGAAGTGGGATTTATTCCTACATTGAATATGGCACACAAATTCGAGCGATAGGATAGACCTCGGACTGGGTCTAATGTTTAGTCGCCGATCAGTGTGGCCTCGCGGATATTTTGCTCACGCAAAGCTGGTTCGATTTCCTCGAACACATTTTTATAGCGGTAAAATGGGACCATCGGAAACATGTGATGGATGATGTGCAGATCCTGCCCCAAGAGCAACCATCTTAAGCCGGGCCCCTTAAGCACACGGGTTTGACCATACCGCGTTCGGTCTTCGTGAGGGAAATGAGGCAGAAAATCCAAAGTCCATGAGAGCAATCCATGGGTGATGAAGCCCGGTGCAACCCAACCCAGTAGAATCTCCCAGCCCCATCCCGATTGAAAACCGTAAACGACCACGGCTGCCACGGTAGCGAGATAAAGAACCATCTGGAATTGAATCATTCCAACCTTATGGCCACGCTTTGGAATTAGGTAGAAGATATGCTTCAAGTAGTTTGGGTAAACCGAAAGACATCGGAGCGCGACTGAGAACT
>CAZZDT010000670.1:0-3173 GCA_964652435.1 uncultured Bdellovibrionales bacterium | reverse complement strand
GTTTCATTCTGGCGGGTGAGTCTCCACGGGCTTCACCGGTGTTGGGTGCTTTTGGGTCTCGAGCCATTGGGTCGTGGAGTAGCTCACGGACCAGTTATGGCCTAATCGCCTTCCGTTGAACGTCTCGGGCAGTGCAACGACTCTCGCTTTAGGAACCGTGACCAGTTGAGGGTCCACTGCTTCGTCTTTAAATGCGCCATCGAGTTTGTGCTGTGTTCGCCATTGCGTGAAAGAAACCTTAGCCTGGAGAGGTTTTCCATCAATGCCAGTAGGGGGGCAAAGAGCGCTTAGCTTTCCCATACCCGCCAAGGGGGAAGCGATGGCGTGGACATGGGTGGCTATCGATGGGGATACGGTTTGTGCCCAGATGGTTGCGATGACGCCGCCGTAGCTGTGTCCAAAGATATGAATTTCTTCCACCGCAGGGTTTTCCTTTTGAAGCTGAACAATAGCCTTCTGAAGGTCCTCAACGCCGCCAGTGGGGCATTGATTCCAGTCCCAGCGCAACCAATAAACATGGGCTCCAGTTTCCGCGAATTGATGAAGAGACGTGATCCATTCGTAGCCACGACTTTTGTGCCCATGAACGGCCAAAATCGCTTTGCTCGATGGGGTCTTTGGCGGTGTTAGTCGATGAACCCCGAGAGGGGTATGAATCAATCGGCCTCCGCTGGTCTTTAGATTTTCACCTACTTGGAGTTCATGAAGGGGCGGCGGCGGCTCTACGGGGGGTTTACAGCCGGAAATCAGACCCGATAGTGCGAGAGTCAGAACACCACCAAGAAACAGCCATGTTGGCCTATGCACTGGGTTTGCGCTTGTTTTCATAGCAGCTTCATACTGCACTGCGCCCCGAAGGCCAATGTCAGATGTTGATGAGACCTTCACTCGGTGATAGCCAAATAGCTATGGTTAACCCAGTTGGTGTCGACGCGCTTCCGCGCATTAAAGCTTTGGTTGAAAATCGGGTCGATTTGCCGGTGATGCCTCGGATTGCGGCGACGGTCATGCGCGAGGTGGCCAGTCAGTTAAGCAATGCAGACCGCCTTGCTCGATTGATTTCCAGTGACGAGGCTTTGGCTGCTCGGATCATGCGTGTGTCTAACTCGACTTTTTATCGACGGAAGCTGCCAACCACGACTTTGCAACGGGCTGTAGTTCAGCTGGGCCGTACGATGGTTCGAGATCTGGTGGTTTCACTCTCCAGCCAATCTATGTACCGCAAAGCCGATGCCTTATCGGAGCGACTTTGGGAGCACGCGGTGGCTACGGGGTTGGCTTGTGGTTTGCTCGCTGAGGAAACTCGCCGGGTAGAAAAGGACGAGGCCTTTATCGTGGGACTGCTCCATGATGTTGGTAAAACCGTGTTGATGGCCAACGATGAGCCCCTCTATCGTGAAGTCGTGGCCAAAATGGCCAAAGATGGAACCGATTCGTGGGTGGCTGAAGAGGAGATTTTTGGCTGTCACCATGCGGCGGTTGGTGGTGTGATGCTGATGCAGTGGGAGCTTCCCATGCAGCAGGTAAACGCTATTTTGTGGCACCACCATCTGGACGACTTAAGTTTGGTTCCGGATACAGGCCGGGATTTGGCTTGTGTGGTGCATGTAGCTGATATGATTACGAATCATTTGGGGATCAATGCCACGGGTATCGAGAAGCCGCTTATTGTGGAGAGTGCTCCGGCTCATGCTTTGGGTTTAACCGAATCACAGTTGCAGCTCTTGGCTGAGCGAACGCGTGAGCGTTACGAAGAAGAAAAAGACATTTTTTCATAGTTTTCCTCCATTTATCGGGGGATTGGCTGCTAGGCTTATCCCGTGAAACATCTCGCTGTTTATCTAAAGCATTTGTCGATTATCGTCTTTTTGTTGGCTATGACGCTCCCGAAAACGGGTGCGGCCAGGATTGCCAGTATTGAACTCGATTGTGTTGGCATAGCTTCGGGTGAGCTTCAGGGCTTGGCAGGCCCTTGGTCTTTCGAGTGGATGCAGGTTGAACCGGTGCCCACTTGGGACAGCGGAGCCATTCAGCATGAACGCATTAAGGTGCCGTCTACTTGGACTATCAGTAAAACAGCTTCCAAGCTTCCTTATCCCCATTTTGGTTACGCCACGTACACCCTAGAGATTTTATTCGATCGCAATTGTCCGGTGGAAATGGGCATTGATTTTAAAGCTGTTCGCTCGTCTCTTAATGCCTTCTTAGTTTGGCCTGATGGTGAAACCTTAAAAATTGGAACCATGGGGAAATTCTCCGATGACCCCAGGTATGGGATCCATCAGCACAAACGCTCGGTTTATCCTTTTCATCGCAGAGGCTTTGACCGCGTACAATTGGTCGCACAAATCTCAAAATACGATGGCGGTGAGGGTGGTCTGAACCGAACGCCGGTTGTGGGTGAGCTTCAAGAAGTTATTGGACGAAAGCAAATGGATGCCCAACGACAATTCTTTGTCCTGGGCACTTTGTGCTTCGTCGCATTTTATTACTTCTTGCTTTTCTTTTCGCGCCGAACGGACCTGAGCAGTCTATATTTCGCATTGATGTGTTCCGTCATGGCGATTCGATTTTTTGTGGTCGATGGATTCTGGGATTTATGGTTTGTGGAACCCATCGAGAGTCTTTATCGGGCGAAGGTTCAGATCGATTATTTTACCTACGCGTTGGCCCTGCTCGTTTGCTATCGCTACATCGATACGTTGTTTCCCGAGGTGATGTGGAAACCTTGGATGCGTATGCTGACGGTCGCTACGTTGTGTTTGGTCGTCCTAACGCCCATGGGTAGCGTTCTCGATATCTCTTTACGCTATAAGTACGTACACACGGTTTTTGCGCTCACGAGTCTTGCTACCATCTGGGGGCTTTATGGGGCTATCCGTCTCAAGGAACGAGGAGCCAAACGGCTCAGTCTTGGTATGTTGATCATCATTGGGGCTGGTGTGAATGACGCTCTGGCCGGAGCGGACGTGGTGACCAACCCAATGCTTTCGCCATTGGCTCTCATCATCTTCATTTATTTGAACGCTCGAATTCTTGCCGAGCGGCACAGCGAAGCGTTGAATACGGCGGAGCATCTCACGGCGAATCTTGAAACTGAGGTTGAGAAAAAAACGGAGGAATTGGAGGCGCGCACCTGGGAGGCAGAGCAAGCCCAAGCAGCGGCGGTGTCG
>CAZZDT010000669.1:0-3174 GCA_964652435.1 uncultured Bdellovibrionales bacterium | reverse complement strand
AGCCAACCCGTGACATCGACAACTTCACCAATAAAGAAAAGTCCTTTAATTTTGCGGCTCTCCATGGTTTTCTGATTCAAGCCGTCGGTCACCACACCGCCCCGCGTGACCTCTGCTTTTTTGTACCCCTGTGTTCCATCCGGAACAATTTGCCAGGCGTTTAGGGTGTCACCAATACCGCGCAACCTCTTGTCTGCGCATTCACCCAAAGGCTTTTTGTCCATGCCTAAAACCACCTCGATAAAGGCATCAACAAAACGTGTGGGCAGCTCACGTTTAAGCACAGAAGCCAGGGTCGACTTGGGCTCGTTGCGTTTTAGTTCCAGCAGCCAATCCGCTACGTTCTTCTCCGGCACCAAGTTAATATTCACCGTCTCACCCGGATCCCAATACAGTGATGCCTGAAGAATCGCCGGACCACTCAACCCCCAATGGGTAAACAAGATATTCTCTCGAAAAGTAACACCGCCTGCACTTACCTCGGCATCCAGCGACGTTCCCGCAAGTTGTTTAAACCCGGGAAATGTTTCTTGTCCTAGAGTAAACGGAACCAATGCCGGGCGAAGTTCGGTAACCTTCATGCCATAGTCTCTGGCCACTGCGTACCCAAAATCAGACGCGCCTATTTTCGGAATAGACAATCCACCTGACGCAATCACCAAAGATTCACAAGTCCAAGCCCGCTCTTCAGAGAAAACCTTAAATGGCCCCTCACCTTCAACGCCGGTCACATTCACATCGCACAAAATCGAAACTCCGTGGGACTCACAGTCATCCACCAACATATCTACAATCTCACGCGCCGATTCATTGCAGAACAATTGTCCAAGCTTCTTTTCATGAAACGCTATGCCCCGAGTTTGGACCATTTTGATAAAGTCCGCTGGCAAATAGCGAGACATGGATGAACGGGAAAAATGAATGTTCTGACTGTAATACTGCTCGTGGGTCGCACCGGTATTTGTGAAGTTACAGCGACCGCCACCAGAGATCAGGATTTTTCTTCCTACTTGAGCATTCTTCTCAAGTAAAAGTACCCGGCGACCGCGTTTCCCGGCAACCAAGGCGCACATTAACCCGGCCGCGCCACCACCAATGACAATAACGTCCCATTTTGATTCAGGTGTCATCGTCGCCAGTTTTCAAGCTATCGAGAATCATTTCCACGGGGGTCTTGTAGGTCTTCTTGTTGTTGCACTCTTTACAGGCAACAACCACATTGCCTTTGACGCTTTTACCGCCCCGCGAAACAGGAACCAAATGGTCCATGGAAAGTTCTTCTTTGGAAAACTTCGCTTCACAAAAATGACAGATACCTTGGGCAAGTTTATCCTGCCACCAGCGACTTTTGCGCAGAGCCCTAGCCTTCTCCCGTTCAATTTTACGATGTTTTTCGTCCGACTGATGCATATCGGCACCTATTGGTCAGAATAAATCGAGAAGGTCAATCCCCTTGCAGCTTTTCAAGCCGCTCCCAGTCGATTTTCGACTTCAGGGTTCGAGGATCAATCCCCAATTTCGCGGCAGCGTCCTCATAGCCCTTACTTTGAGCGTAAACCTCGGTGCAATACCACTGAACCAACTCGTTAAGCTGAACGTTGTGTCCCTTCACCGCCTCACCCAGATTCGAGTGCTTCACCACATCATCTCGAACTGGCGTGTAGCGGTTGCGCACGAGCACGTTTCGAACGCATTGCTCAAGCTCTCGAATATTCCCTGGCCAGTGATAATTGGCTGGCATTTCCTTACGAATCCAGTCGTGAACATCTCGCGCCAGCTCAACACCCAGGTCCGGACCAATCACGCGCTTCGATATAAAATGCAGCAAGTTCGTCAGTGCCTCTGGGTCATCCTGAATTTGGTCGTTTAGCGAAGGCGTTTCCACCAAGTCGGCGCAAAGTCGGTAAAACAAATCTTCCCGAAAATCACCCTCTCGCATCATCGTCACCAAATCGGCATTGGTGGCCGCCACGATTTTACCCTCGAACCGCCTCGGCGCCGTGTCACCCATGCGCTGAAACATACGGGTTTGTAAAACTCGTAAGAGCTTCACTTGTATATCGAGACTGACTTCACCAATCTCATCGAGAAAAACTGTCCCGTGGGGTCCGGCAACTTCAAAGAATCCGGCACGGTCTCCGGTAGCGCCAGTAAACGAACCACGGCTGTGACCAAAAAGTTCCGACTCGATAACCGAGCTAGAAAGCGCGGCCAAGCTAATCGGATAAAAGCGACCGACAAATGAGCCCTCGTAGCACTTACGCTTTCCATCAAAAGGAATGTAACGGGACCATCCAATCGCTCTTGCAACCAGTTCCTTACCTGTTCCTGAAGGCCCACAAATCAATGTAGGAATCTCCGCCATCTTAGCGTAGAGCCCTTTGCTGTAACGACGTGTGTTATGGGTAACAATGGATTCCCATACAGACATACGCAGCTCGCTTGCCGCCCGGCCCGAACCAACAATGGTCTGGAAAATATAATGGAAAGCTCGACGCAGCTGAAAACCGATGGCCATCAAGTGTGGCATTCGGTCTTCTGGAATATACTCATGCCCGTTCACGTAAGAAAAATCGCGAACATCCGAGCAGAGGTCATCGTAAAAGTGAACCGGCTCCAACGTGACTCTTTGTCCCCGCATTTCCGCATCTGCCAATGATTGCCAATTGTAATCGTAACGATGGAAAAGGGTGAAAAGAACAAAGTCGGTATATATCGTGAGTTCTTCGCCAGATAAGCGCTGACCGGAGTCCACCAATGTCTTGCGCATTTCCTGAATCAAGGCATCTGCCCGCTGCCGTATCAGCCCTATATTGGGTCGCCTCGAGTTTGCCTCACCGGACCAACTCCAGAGACGGTCGCCACCTAGGTGGTTCTCTCCTAAAATCCTGCGTTCAGCGTCAATGCGGGCTTGGCCAAATGGATTGCAGTGGCTTAGGTCCACCATCGCGGTGGCCATTTCCCTTTGTCGGTCGCTAAAAACAGGCACGCGGCATCTCCTTACCTATAGTTGTAACGAACCCCCGAGGTCGCGCCAAGGGCATAAATTTTTGAGCGTGCGGTTCAACACCAGGCACAGCACACCTACTGACGGGCCTTGTTCAAAACGGAACAATCCATCTGTCCAATCTGACACACGCTGCATTTTGAATCACTTCGCAAAGCCTCGGCGGC
>CAZZDT010000668.1:0-3174 GCA_964652435.1 uncultured Bdellovibrionales bacterium | reverse complement strand
TTCCAACGATGCCGCACATGGTAACTCCTCATGGGCCGGTTGATGGCCATCAGAGAGGGAAATTTACTCCTGACGCCACCGAATAACAACGGTCGATTCACCACATGATGCGGTTAGCGCACTGTGTCAAGCTCGTTTGATCACCGAGTAACCCTATATTCACGAATTCGGGGCCCAAATTGTGACGATTTGGAGCAACACCACTGATTCTAGGTCGATAATTCAATGGGATCTCCATTTGCCAGCCAAGGGCAAGCGGTGGTTCAATAACCCATGGAACCATCATGAATACTCGGTTCATCGGCGGAGCGAAGAAATGGCAGATAAAGTTGGTGGCGGACCAAATGTTCGAGACTTGATCCGAAAGTTTGAAGAAGGGACCACCGAGAACTCTGACGAATCCGCCGAGAAAAAAAGCTCCGGCAAAGACACCGACGTCATTGAAAAGGGATTGGTTGCGAAGCGAACTGCGGAACTCGAAGGCAAGACTTCCACACGCGAACCCCAGAATTTAACCAAAGACGATTTTGAAGGGCTGCGTGACAAACCCGATGGCTTTGTTCGCGAAATGGCGTCGCGCTGGACCGGCAAGTTAAATCCTCGAAAACCCACTGAACCTTCTCAAGGTTTGAACCGGCCTCATGCCGATGGAATGACGCGAACAACATCGTCGGCCACGCCACTTCCGTTTTCCGCAGCGGCCATGGGAGATATTGAAATTTCGCCCGAGCTTGACCCGACCATGGCTAAGTTCAGTTATAAAATCACGAAAATGCCAGCGGACCTCAATGCCGAAAGGGTTGAGTTTCAAATTGAGACAGGTGGAAAAAAGTACAACCTGGCTGGTCGAGGCCCACTCAACCAGGATGATATTGAGCGGATTGCGGAAAGCTCGGCGAGAACATGCTTTTTACTTACGCAAACGGGAGTTCAAACATTTAAGGGCGCCACATTGCGTACTGAAGGCAGCATCCATGTGGAAAACCCTGTGTTGGATGAGCAGGGCAGCATGGCCAAGCAAGCCAAAGCGTTGGGTGTGGAGGGCGAGCTTACCAGTTTCAATCTGCAAGGTGATGGGCAGCTTGATTTTGCCGCGGGTAACAAACGCTATCATGCGCCGGCTGCCGAGAGCTTTTTAGCCAAAGAGTCTTTTATTGGTTCCGACGGTGCCTTGTCGAATTTAGGCGAGGCCTTGGTGGGCTTTGTGAAGGCAGCCTTTGAGCAGGAGCAGTCATCCGAGAAGCCCGTTCGCAAGGTTGCTTGGCCAAGTGCAAAAGACGTGCTTGGAGTGAAAGATAAGCAAGGCATGGCTAAGGATGTTTTGGCGGCTATGAAGTCTGGCCAAACAACCGATGCTACTGAGGCTGACGATTCGATTAAGATTAAGCCAGACGGTGAAGTGGTGGGTACGCCATTGCCGCCCGATGACAGCACACTTAAAACCGAAGGCCGAACCATCCACGATGTGTTTGATTTTGCTGAAAAGAAGGCCCGAAAGAAACGGGAGAAGCCTGGCTACATCGGAAGTATTTTACGAGGCACCGATTACCAACCTGTTTTTAAAAAAGGTGACAATTGGTTTAAGAGAGCCGGGTCTGAGGTTGGTAACTGGCTAACAAAAATTCTACAAAAAGCCGGTAGCGACCTCGTCCATAAAAAAATCGAAGGCGGCAAAACCATTCCTATTTCGGATGAAGAGGGCAAGAAGGTTAGCCTTGGTTTCAGTGTGAGTGGGCAAAAGACCCGTGAACGCGACATCCCGGACGATGATCCGCGTTTGATGGCTATCGAGAAGTACCGCAGTGAATACCCCGGCGGCTTACCGGTTTGGGTTAAGGGAGAGCTTGGTCAAAAATTTGGTGTCGATTTGGGGCACTCTATTCCGATTGGCGCCACGGGTTTGACGGCTAATTTTGGTTTTCAAGCAAATCAAAGCCTGAAGTTTGGCATGGAACGGCTGGTTTATTTTGAATCGCCAAGCATGGCGGGTTTAAAAAGGGTTGATGACCAAGCTAAGCGCTTGATGAAGATGCCCATGAAGGCCGAAAACTTCAAAGACATGGAAGAGGGCGCAAGCTTTAGCATCAAAGGCGATGCCAATTTAAGGCTTGATGCAGCCCTTGGACTGGGTGTTTCAGTACCGGCTCTCAATAATGTTCCACCACTCAGTAAGCTTGTGAATGTTGGTGCCAGTGTAGAAGCCGGCGCGTTTGTGTCTATGGCCGGCGCTTTCAATATGAGTGTGGTGAACCGTGGAGATGGAAAAGCGCGTCTGACCATGGGCAATGATAAATCTCTCGAGGCGGGTATCCATCTTAAGGCGTTTGCTGGTGTCGAGGTCGAAGAAGAGGTTTTGGTGAACCTCTTACGCGGCTTTGTGGATTATGTTGCTGATGGTGGTGACCCTTCTGCCTTTGAGGAGCAATTGGCAAACGATGCTGAACGGGCCTTGGCTTCTTCAATGTCCGGATACATGCGGCTTTTGAATAAGAATCTTGCCGAGGGCGTGGGAACCCAGGCCATGAATCACTTGGTGACCCAATACGGTTCGGCCGCGTTTGAGGCTCGTAAAGGCATCAAGCTCAAGAACGACTTTGATACGAACATCGATTTTAATTTTGAAGCGAAGCACTTTGTGACCTTGCCGCGGGCCGACATGGTTCCTGAGGAGTTACGGGATGGCCGAAAGGATAACCAACCGCTGAAGATAGAGGCCGGGAAGGTTGCCGGTTTAGCCTACAATATGGCCGTCCGCGGTGATTTGCGGCTATGCCAACAGCTTGCCTTGATACGTGGTTCTGGCGTTCGGGTGAACGAGAAGGTCACAAGCAACGAAAAGGTTGTCAGCGACTCTATTGAATTGCGTTTACCATTTATGGAGTTTAGCCGAAAACGCTCCAAGGGTAGCAAAACCATCGATGCCTACACGCCTGAGCTTGGCCGCACCAAAACCGCCATCGAATCATTTGATTATGAGTATAAGGGCATCTTTGGCGATATTGAGGTCAGTGGGCATGACCTAAGAGTGCACACGCCCAAAGGCAAATCCCAAGAGGCTGTCTTTTTCGGTTCCGATGAAAACTTCTCCGCTGACTTTGTGGTTGAAAACTTAACTGAGAAATGGACCAACCACGAAGAGATGCAGAATTACATGGGCATCTTGGATGCTCTTAG
>CAZZDT010000667.1:0-3179 GCA_964652435.1 uncultured Bdellovibrionales bacterium | reverse complement strand
AAGTTTGCTCGGCGCCACGAAAACCGGAAACGCGGCAGCTCGCCGCGCAGCCATTGAAGCTGTGGCAATGCTGGGTTCTGGCGCGGAAGCCAGCGCACTCGAAGGCTTGGCAAAAGGTACAGACGAAGCCGCTAAAGAAATTGGCAAGATTGTAGAAGTCAACAAGCCTGCCCTCGCCGCAGCCACTGAATGCAAAATGGACGCAGCTTGCTGGAGTGGAAAACTGGCAGACGCAAACATCAAAGTTCGCCGACGCGCCGCTTTTCAATTGGGTTGGATGGACTCCAAAGAAAACGTAGCCGCGCTGGTTAAAGCTGTTGAAGATGAGTCTTCCGCAGTTCGTATGGCGGCGATGGCCAGCCTAAGCCGACTTGGTGGCGCCGATGTTAAGGTTTTGGACGCTGCACTTGAGCGCTGGAACGACAAGGTTGAGTACAAAAACTCAAACCAAGAACTGAAGCGTTTAATCGAAAGAAGCCGCAACGAAGGATAACCCACACGAATCCTTTCAAGATGCATATCAAGTCATCTTGGCGGCGTCCCTTCGACGCCGTCATGATGGCACTCTTTCCGTATTCCTGCGGAGGCTGTAACCAGCCATTATCAAGTCGGCCCCAATATTTGCTCTGCCCGCTTTGCGAAGCCGCCATTGCCGACAACCCTGATACCGAAACCATTTCACTGCCAGCGAATGGGAAATGCTACGCCCCGTATTTATACGGCGGCCCCCTTGAAAATATGATCTGGGCAGCAAAGTTTCGCGGTCGCTCCGAACTCAACTGGGGTCTGGCCCACTTAATCCTGGCCGCCCAAAATGGATCAAACATAATCAAAGGCGTGGACCTGATTGCGCCGGTTCCCCTAAGTCCCATCAGACACTTTCAGCGAGGGTATAATCAAAGTGAGGAGATCGCCTTGGTTTTATCCAAACATTCACAAATTCCCATGCACCGCGGTTGGCGACGCTCCCACCGTCAATCTCAACACAAATTGAGACGAAACGAGCGTCTTACCAACCTCGTCGGAGCGTTCCAAAGACCACAAGGCGTTGAAAACAAGAGAGTTTTGCTCATCGATGATGTGGTGACCACCGGTGCCACACTGCAAGAGGCCGCCCGAGCACTTCTGCAAGCAGGGGCCGCGAGCGTCGATGCCATTGCGGTGGCTCAATCAAATTGGTCCTACCCAAAAAGTTAACCATCTCTGCGACTTAGGTGAATGTAGGCAGGTTGAGACATCAAGCCTTGAGTTGACAACACAGAAACAGGCCGTCTAGTCTCACGCCAAGCCTAGAGCTACGGGGGAAATTTATGAATTCTGGATACCTTAAAGGACTTTCCTGTCTGATTTTAATCTTTGCACTGAGTGCCTGCGGCCAAAGTCGAACCACCGGCCCAGATCCAGACCCTACCGATGCAACAGACCCCAGTGATACATCGGGTATCTGCCTAAGCGATGCTGACTGTGAAGACGGAATCTGTGTCGGAGGCGCCTGCCAATCCGTTGAACCAGAAGAAGATACGCCATGTTCAGATGACAGCGATTGTCCCGCTGATGAATACTGCCAATATCCTGCCGGGACCACGTTTGACGCCAACAGCGAAGGCATCTGTGTGTCCGACTGCACCACCAACGACGACTGCCCTGTTGGTCAAGAATGCATTGAAGGACGCTGCTTCTCTAACTACGACTGTGACCCAGCCAACAACAGCTGCGATTGCCCCGGCGGCGAAGTGTGTAACGGTCAAACCCGTTCATGCAGTGCACCGCCAGCGACCTGCTACTTTAATCAACAATGCCCCTGCGATTGGCTTTGCAATGCCGATAACGAATGCTTTGATCCCAACAACCTAGGTGGCTGTGTCGACGACAGCGATTGCGACTCTGTAGCCGGATGTCAAAATGGCAACTGTGAATGCGCTGATGGTGCGTGTCGCCCGGCGGACAGCTGCACCGGACCAGGAGATTGTCCAGCTGGCTCTTATTGCGCCAATGGTGTTTGCCAGCCGTCTCCACCTTGTAATGACCAACTCGATTGCACGCCTTACGGACTTGTCTGTGAGGAGCCATACTGTGTGGATCCAGATCCTTGCGACAACGGCAACTGTCCTCCGGGATTCACTTGCGCTGATAACTACAACCCGCCAGTTTGTCTGCCAGATGGCTCTGGTGAGTGTACTCAAGATCTTCAGTGTCCCGCTGGCGAATACTGCGACCTCTTTAGCAATACATGTGCACCGGGCTGCCGAGACGATGCTGATTGTGTAGGACAATGCGGTGATTCTGCCCTTTGCACATGCAATAACAGCCGCCAATGCGTCTCCGACGGAAGTGGTACATTGGGCGGACCTTGTGACGTCGATGCCAACTGCCCCGGTGGCACAATTTGCGCCTACGATGACCCACAAGCGGGAATCACGTGTGACCTAATTCCTGTAGGCAACTGCAATAAGAGTTGCCGTCAGGTCTGTGACTTAGCGACCAGTGCAATCATTGATACATGTCCTCCCGGCCAAAGCTGCGGCGGAGATGATGCTGTTCAAGCATTGCTCAACGAGTTGCTGGGTTCGGCCTTTGGCTCATCCAGCGGAAGTGTTTGCTACTAAATCGGTGGACTAAATCGAGCCGCGAAGAACCTCAAGTTGTTCGCGGCTTGACACACAGCCTCTGTCGGTAAACATACCGACTATGTACTATCGCCCCACTCAGGTCTCCATTGACCTCAATGCTCTAAAACACAATGTCTCCACCATTCGGGATTTGCACCCGCAAACGGAGCTTTGTGCGGTAGTAAAGGCAGATGCTTACGGCCATGGCAGTGTTCACATAGCAAAAGTGTTGGAACAATCTGGTGTCTCCTGGCTGGCTGTAGCCCTGGTTGAAGAGGGTATCCGCTTACGAGAAGCCGGTATCCAACTGCCTATCCTCGTTTTGGGCGCACTTGTCGACGAAGCTGCAGATGCTCTGGTTCAGCACAATCTCGTGCCCACTGTTTTTGAAACTCGGCAGCTTGAGGCGCTTTCCAAAGCAGCGGGCGCTGGCTCACTCAAGATTCACGTGAAACTCGACACGGGCATGTCCAGACTTGGAGTCCAGGAAAAAGACCTTCAATCTTTTCTGACCTCCCTGCATCAATTTCCAAACCTTCATCTCGATGGGCTCATGACCCATCTTCAAAA
>CAZZDT010000666.1:0-3180 GCA_964652435.1 uncultured Bdellovibrionales bacterium | reverse complement strand
GCAGCCGGAGGGCTTGGAAGAACGCGAGCGAACCGGCGTGCTTATGGGCTCGGGCATTGGCGGCTTTAATACGATTTGTGAAACGACATTGATGGCTCAGGAGAAGGGCACCCGTCGAATCAGTCCGTTTTTTGTGCCATCGATTTTGACGAATATTCCGTCTGGTTTGATTGCGCAGAACTATGGCTTTCAGGGACCGAATCATTGTGTTGCCACAGCGTGTGCATCCGGTGCGCATGCGCTTGGGGATGCGATGTGGATGATTGCTCGAGGTGATGCGGACGTGATGGTGGTTGGAAGTACGGAGTCAGCAGTCAGTCCCATGGCCATCGCTGGTTTTGGGGCGGCCCGTGCCCTGTCTCGAGGTTTTAACGATGAGCCGTTCAAGGCGTCTCGGCCTTGGGACAAAGACCGCGATGGCTTCGTGATTGGTGAAGGTTCGGGAGCGCTGATTCTTGAAGACCTCGAGCATGCGAAGTCTCGAGGCGCGACTGTATACGGCGAGATTTGCGGCTACGGTATGTCGGGAGATGCTTACCATCTGACAGCACCCGCTGAAGATGGGCGTGGAGCCCGACGGGCGATGCAAGCGGCACTGCGCACCGCGGGGATGAACTCAGAGGAACTGGGTTATGTGAATGCGCATGGTACGTCTACGCCGCTTGGAGATGCTGTGGAGGCTTCAGCCATCAAGACAGTGTTTGGTGATCATTGCAGTGAATTAAAGGTGTCATCAACGAAGGGCGCCATTGGCCACCTCTTGGGTGGTGCGGGGAGTGTAGAGGCTGTTTTCTCGTTGTTGGCGATGCGCGACCAAGTTGTTCCGCCTACCTTAAATCTAGATGAACCATCTGAGGATTGGGGTTTAGATTTTGTGGCTCATCAACCTAAGAATTGCGAGATTCATGCGGTGATGAGTAACTCTTTTGGGTTTGGCGGAACCAACGCGTCTTTGATCTTTAAGAAGGTCGATTGAATATTCGGCTTTTTTCTCGCTTTCGTTACGATTCTTTTTAGAAATACCCCTTTAAAAAGCGTCAGTGCTGGTTCATATTCTAATGAACAAAGATGTCTCCTTTTCGGAATAATCCAGGCCCTGTGGATGTTATTTCTGGGAGTACCTGATTGATGTGGATGAGTAATGACTTCAGAAAAGATTGAAAAAACTGAAAGTGAATGGCGCGAGCAGCTCTCGGAAGAAGAGTTTCGCGTAACCCGTCAGGCTGGCACGGAAGCTCCTTTTTCTGGCAAATACAATGTTCATGAAGAAGCAGGGAAATATACCTGTATCTGTTGTGATGTTGTCCTCTTTGAGGCGGAACACAAATTCAACTCAGGTTGCGGTTGGCCGAGTTTTTACGATGCTGCAACTGAAACAGTGGGTCACCGTCCCGATAACAGCCATGGTATGCAGCGAACAGAGATTTTTTGTATCAAATGTGACGCTCATTTAGGTCATGTTTTCAACGATGGGCCTATGCCCGGTGGTCTGCGATATTGTGTGAACTCCGTATCGCTTAATTTCGAAGCGGATGATGGCAAAGAGTAATTTACCACCTGATCAACTCAATCTTTTTGGTGCGGCTGAAATGCCCGAGGCGCCGAAGGTTGGACCGGCTCAAGTTGATCCTGAAGATGCCTTAAGTGCAGAGTCTCTTCATCCTTCTATACGTCTGGGAACATCCTCTTGGAGCTTTCCGGGGTGGGAGGGGATTGTGTATGACCGAAAGGCCTCACAAAAGAATCTCTCTTCTGAGGGGTTGCAGGCCTATGCCTCTCACCCACTCTTACGAACCGTGGGCATTGACCGTAGCTATTACGCGCCGGTTCCAATGGATGACTTTCGAGCTTATGCGGCTCAGGTACCAGATCAATTTCGGTTTTTGGTGAAGGCAGGTCAGACAGTTGTGAGTCCTCGTGAACCTTATGGCCGAGGCAGAAATCCTCTCTTCTTAAATTCTGACTGGGCAAAAGATTATGTGGTTCGTCCTGCGGCGCAGGGTTTAGGTGATAAACTTGGTGTGATTCTTTTTCAGTTTCCACCCATGGTGGTTGGAAGCATCGGTGGGCCACACGGTTTTGTCGAGCGCCTGGAAAAATTTTTGGGAGAATTACCCTCCGAGGTCAAATACGCAGTGGAGCTGCGTAACGCAGAGTTTTTGACCCGGAGTTATCGGGATGTGCTGCAAAAATTTCGAGTGGACCACTGTTACAATGTTCATCCAACCATGCCTACACTTGAACGGCAGTTACGGGTGCTTCCTTTGGAAAACAATCAGCAGCTGGTGGTTCGATGGATGTTGCGGGAAGGGCTTTCCTTTGAATCGGCTGGAAAACGTTACGCCCCATTTAATCAGCTCTTAGATCAAGATGTTGATGTACGCCTCACATTAAGCGCTCTTTTGTCACGCTCCATTAAATTGGGAAAAGCAGGCATTGTTATTGTGAATAATAAGGCAGAAGGCTCTTCTCCCCTTAGTATTTTCGCCCTCGCACGTATGTTACGATAAATTCTTAGTTTGGCCATGAACCACCGAGCTGGGCTATAGCGTTGGTAGGACCGAATTCATTGTGAATTCGCTTTGCCTTCTGGTGCGATGCAGGCCATTATGCTGTGGTGCGTTATGATCTGTAAATGCGGGAGAATACCATGAGTGAAAATGCTGAGGGATTTATCAAGTCGTTATTTTTCGGAAACATTCGCGAGGACATGGTCTTTCCGTTTCCCAGATTGGAGCCTGAGGTAGCTGAAACCGTTGCCATGATGACCGATGCGGTGGGGAAGTTTGCCGATGAGCATGTGGATTCGGTTCAGTGGGATGAAGACGCCGCAATGCCCCGAGAGATCGTAGACAAGGTAAGTGAACTTGGCCTGATGGGTCTTTTGGTTGAAGAGCGTCACAATGGTTTGGGCTTACCCATGATGGCTTACGGACATATCTTTGAGAAGTTAGCCCGATACGACAGTTCGCTTACGGTTACTGTCGGAGCCCATCAAAGTATCGGTTACAAGGCACTCCTACTTTACGGAAACGAAGATCAGCGTGAGCGTTATTTACCACGTTTGGCCACTGGCGAGCTTATCGCCGCTTTCTGTTTAACTGAGCCAAGCAGTGGGTCTGATGCAGCTTCGATTCAAACCAAGGCCGTGCTTTCAGATGATAGAACTTACTACACACT
>CAZZDT010000665.1:0-3185 GCA_964652435.1 uncultured Bdellovibrionales bacterium | reverse complement strand
TGGACCAGCGGCGGCGGCATGTAGCACGAAGAAAACGAAACGGTCAAGTGAGATTCACCCGCCAAAACGTCTACTTAAGTACTTTAGCTGCCTACCAAACCCCTGATGCCTCGAAAGTTTTAGCCCCAGTGACAAGCTGGAACCCTTACGAAAGGCTTAAACAGAGGTGGTAGGCGCGGACAGAATTGAACTGTCGACCCCTACAGTGTCAATGTAGTGCTCTACCACTGAGCTACGCGCCTAAATTTCCCACAAACGCGGAGGCTTGCGAGAACGCGGGTTTACTATCGTGACCCAAGGCTGTCAAGGAATATTGGCGCGGTAATCAGCCCCAAAACTAAATGCCCTCACCAATGGTAAATATGGAGAATGATTGATATCCGGGGTTTTCCAGTACGTTGACCTGGGGGCGGACGCTTCTTATGATCAACGCTCAAGCAGCTAAAGTCAGGATAATCTATGCCGTCGCTTGGACATGGCACTGAATTGGGCCGGTACAAAATAGAGTCAGAGCTGGGTGCTGGCGGCATGAGCGTCGTCTACCGAGCAAATGACCCCAAGCTTCAGCGAACCGTGGCCGTCAAGGTCATGCATGATTATCTAGCCCAGAACAAAGATGCCAAAACCCGATTTCATCGGGAAGCACTGGCCGTAGCACAGCTTCAACACCCTAATATAATTAAGATTTTGGATTACGCAGGGGAAGAAACCGACAAGCTGTACATCGTCATGGAACTCGTCGATGGGAGTTCGCTGGCCGCCTTGACGGCCAATAAGGAGGCTTTTTCGCCTCCGGAGTTTGCGCTTCTGCTCGCGCGCCCGATTGCCGACGCACTCCACCACGCGCACTCTGCGGGCATCATCCACCGGGATCTGAAGCCCGAGAATATCCTGATTGGGGTCGACGGAACCGTCAAACTGACAGATTTCGGAATTGCAAGGATGGTGGATAAGCAAACCATGACCATGACGGGTACCCTCCTTGGCTCACCTGCTTTCATGGCCCCCGAGTATATTGCAGGCGAACCAACAGATCATCGGGCGGATATTTTTTCCTTTGGGGCCATGCTTTATCAGCTCACCACGGGGTTGCTGCCGTTTCAAGGCGAGAGCCCTGCGGCGCTTCTCTTGGCGATTACCAAAGGCACCTACGATCCGCCAGCAAAGCATAATCCGCGCATTCACCGTAATATCGCAAGGATCATAGATCGATGCATGGCGAAGGACCCCAAGAATCGCTACGGCACCGCCGATGACTTACGCGCCGATATTGATGCGGTTCTCGCCCAAGCTGGGATCCCCGAGGGCGGACAGCTGCACCTTAAGGAAGCCTTGGAAAACCGTTCTCGCTTTTCCCAGCAGCTCGAAAACGATTTGGTAGGCACTTATTTCGAACTTGGAAAAACAGCATTGGAGAATGGTCATACCGGAACTGCCTTAGAGCATTTCGACCGTGTTCTAAGCCAGGAGCCTGAACACAAAGAGGTGCGGGCGCTGATGCTCTCACTGGAGAAGAGGTCTTGGGGAAAAAAATTGGCCTTCTTGGTTGCCACAGCCGCAATATTCATCGGAGTGCTCACATTGGGGATCAAGGCCCTGCCACCGGACCTATTTGATCCAACGTCTGCGACGGTTCCGGCTCAACCAACCACCAAGCCTGCAGTATCCCCCAAAACCGTTGCACCAAAACAGCGAAGCGTTGGTTTTGTTTTCGAGGGCCGCGGCGATCTCTATGTTGACGGAAACCTGGTGGCCAAAGGAATTTTCAATAGTTTCGCTACCCTCGTCAGTCCCGGCGAGCACACTGTTCGATTCGTAGGGCCCTTAGATCAAGACGAACAATCCTTTACCGTCTATGAACAAGGCCCCGTTGACCCCATCCGCCTAAAAGTGCGGAGCGAAGTTGAAAAGCCAAATCCGCCTCCGATGCCAACGCCTCAGCCCGTGCCCGCAGCAAAGCCCCAGCCAGCCATTGTCGAGCCAAAACCCATTCAGGCCAAAGCCGGTCAAACCAGAGAAGTGACATTCCGAACCGACGGAGGCTGGGCCCACGTTGACCTTAACGGCAAACGAATCGCCAACAACAAATTTGGAAAATTCAGACTGGAAATCCCTCATGGCCGTCACAAGGTCAGATTCACCAACACCGATGCGCTGCCTGAGGAAATGACACTGGTCGTGAATGAGAGTCAGCCTCCGGTTGGGTCCCCCATCGTTATTCGACTAAAACCTAAGCCAGCACTGCTGTATCTCACAGGCGAGCCCAATGGCTCCCTCGTTAGAATTGCAGGAAGAGCCTACCCAAGAGATGCGCTCACCCGAGGCGACCCTATCCATGTTCAGTTGCCGAAAGGTAAAGGGCGTCACGCCTACAGGCTGTCGGTGGAAGATAACGGTAAAGTCATATTCGAAAAAACTGTCGAGTTTTCAGCAGGAAAACGATTGGATGTTGCAGTCGCCGGGCAGCCGAAGTAATTCCTTATCATGATGCTAAGCGCGTTGGTCGGACTCATGATGTTGGCACAAACTGCCCCCATGGCGGATGTGGATGCAGAATTGCGACGTGCAGGCAACGAGTACGCCTACGGCAATTATGAAGAAGCCATCCTCCAGCTCCAAAACCTTCTTTATCCCATGCGCCTAACAAGTGAGCAGCAGGTTCTCGAGGCTCGTGAGCTTCTTGGACTCTGCTATTACCTCACCGATCGCTTTGAACAAGTCGCGGCTGAATTTGCGAAAGTCCTCTACCTCAATCCAGACCATGAATTGGACCCGTTCTCCATTCCACCACCGGTGATTGAAGCATTTGAAAACGTTCGGCGCCAACTGGAACCACAACTTAACGAAATCCGGAATCAAAAAGTAAACCCAACCGTCACTAAACCAGAACCGGTAAAACTTCCGGCGCCACCCACTCGTATCCAAATTGTAGAGCGGAGTGAGTTCTCAACTTTCCTGCCATTTGGCGTGGGGCAATTCCAAAACAACGACACCAACCTGGGCATCTTCTTTGCCGCCACCGAGGCAACGTTGCTTGCCTTGAACATCGCCGCTTACTTCCTGGCCCGATACAGTGCAGAATCCCCCGAAGCGATTCAGCGCTTGATGGTTCTCCAATACGCCAGCGCGACGCTCTTTGGGGTGACCTGGAGCATTGGCGTCTTCCGGGCTCGGCTTCACTTCGA
>CAZZDT010000664.1:0-3202 GCA_964652435.1 uncultured Bdellovibrionales bacterium | reverse complement strand
ATTTCGTTATCTCCCCATTTTGCGTAAGTGATTTAATCAAGTCATGTGATTGAGACCGCTAAGGTTTTAACTCTCTTGGAGAGAGAGCTTGGTTCAAGTTCACCCCTCGGTGATTGAATCCCATCGATTAATTAGCCGCCTTAGACCAGTTGTTCATTGACAACGCTATGGTTTCTTGTAATCGCTCCCCGAAACGTCCGGGGCACCTGGAACGCATTGTTTTGATGAATTAGCTGAGGGCTACGAGATGAGAAAGTTACACCTAGGCTGTGCGAATCATATCTTAGATGGATGGGTCAATGTGGATTATTCGCTCGGCGCTCGCGTGGCGGGTACCCCTTTTCTAGGACGTCTGGCAAAGGGTGTTGGTCTCTTTAACATGGATTGGGACGACCGTATTTTCTTACACAATTTGGTTGAGACATTTCCTTGGCAAGATAACGATGTTCAGGTTGTTTATTCCTCTCATACCCTAGAGCACATGACACGCGAGGATGGCTATCGGTTCCTAAGCGAGTGTTTCCGAGTTCTAGAGCCCGGTGGTATTATTCGCATGGTCGTTCCCGATTTAAGCTTTATCGTGAAGAGTTACAATAATGGTGATATTAAAGCCGAAAACTTTGTCGAATCTCTTCATGTTCTTTACGACACTGGCGGAGGAAAATTCGCGAAAGTAAAGAAGAAGTTGGCCCCGTTTTTTCAATTTCCCCACAAGTGTATGTACGATACGGCAGCACTGGTGCGGACTATGACGAGCGTCGGCTTTCAAGCCGAGTCCCGCGCACCCTTTGATAGTGAGATTTCCGATATCGAGAAAATCGAGAAGAGAGGGCGAACCACGAATGCAGTGATTGTCGAGGGCGTGAAACCCGGTAATTAATCGATTCTAGGTACTTTCTCCTGGGGTTATTGTTAGGGCTGACCATGCGAAAGATATGGATACTCTCTGAAATGCCGTGCAGTTATCGGGTAGATTTTTTTAATCTACTTGAGGCGCATTATGGCGACAATCTTACAATCGCGTTCCTCCCGTCCAATCACGAACCATACAAGAGCCTGATCAACGCGTCGCCTGATGAACCATTTAATCGAATCAGCCGTTATTATAATGACTCCAATTTTCCGCGTCGGGCGGGTCGGTTGATGGCAGATATCATTCGTGCGCAGCCGGATTTAATTGTGGCAAATGGATTTCCTTTGAGAACGTTGCCGTTGGCGATTTACGCTAAGCTCACCCAAACAGAATTGTATAGCTGGTTCGGAGAAACCCATTTATCTGCTACTTCGCGTGGTAAGTTACGGTTTCTCTTCCGTAAGGCTATGACCCAGTTTCTGGATGGTGGCGTGCTCTATTCGGATTTTGCTCGAGTTTATCTGGATTCATTATCAGGCAAAACTTTGCGACATTTTGTGTTGGGCAACAATACCCGTGATTCAAGGCGCTACAGCGATAGAATTACAACGAATGATGAACGAGATTTAAATAAAAAGGTTCAATTTATCACCGTTGGCTTTCAGAGCCCCCGAAAGAATTCAACGACCATTTTGAGGGCGTTTGATAAAGTGCGTCAACGAACAAAGAATGCTGAATTAACGATTGTCGGTGATGGAGAGTCATTGGAGGATCTTAAGGCTCTGAGGGAAAATCTTGGAACTGAAGGTGTATCTTTCACAGGTAAGGTAAAGCCCGACGATTTAATTGATATTTATGGAAAATCTGACGTACTTGTTCATTCGGCTCTTATTGACCAGTGGCCGCAAACCCATAATGAAGCAGCGGCCGCGAGATTGGCTATTCTTATCTCCAGCACCTCGGGCGTTTGGGATTCTTATATGAAAGAATACGCTGACCGAGTTACATTTGAACCCAGTGATGATGAAAAATTGGCAGCATTGATGCTCGAACTCATTGAGTCACCCGATTATCTTGTCGAATTGAAAGAAGCAGCCCAGGAATCAGCATTCGGTCGCGATGCAAATATATGTGCAAAAGAGTGGATTGAATTTTTTGACCGATGAATCTTGGGCGCCATCTCCTCAATGCACCTGATGGATTGATATTCTGCTCCGTTTTATGTTCGGATACGTAAGAGGTTTGCCTTAGACTCGTATCAACCACCGTGGCTGCAGGTTGTGTTGTCGTTCCGTAAAAGGGCTTCCCGTCGTGCCAAAAAATCATAGGATAAAATTTCAAAACTTGTATGATAGGGCTGATGTGGGAACTCATCCAGTAGGAAGGTTGGTCAAAGTTATGCGCCACGTTATTGCACTTGTCATCGCAAGCTCTTTGGCTGGGTTGTTCTTGGTATCTTGTACTAAGCCCGTTCTTCAAAATGAGATCGGTGCAGATGATGATGGTCATACTGCCCCCACGGAGCATACCCTAAAGTTTCAGGCCCGTGTTGCCGAAGAATTAGACCTTCAAGACCAAGCCGACTTTGAGGATGCCAACCGAGGCCTGGTGGCGAGGGCCGATGAGGTGAAAGTTACGGATGCAAACGGTAAGGTGGTTTGGGATTTAAGCCAATACGGTTTTGTGAAGGGTGATGCGCCGGGAAGTGTCAATCCGAGTCTATGGCGCCAAGCGAAGCTCAATAATATCCATGGTATCTTTAAGGTGACCGAAGGGATTTACCAGGTTCGGGGCTATGACTTGTCTAACTTAACCATCATCGAGGGAAAGACGGGCTGGATTATTGTAGACACCCTCACAGCCACGGAAACCGCCAAGGCTGCCATGGATTTGGCCCGTAAGCATCTGGGCAACGAAGACGGTAAAAAGCCTATCAAGGCAATTATATATACCCACAGCCACATCGACCATTTCGGTGGCGTCCTTGGAGTGATTTCTCCAGAAGAGGCAGAAAAGAACAAAGTACGAATCATTGCCCCTCACGGATTTACTGAAGAGGCGACCAGTGAAAATATTCTTGTGGGCCTAGCCATGGGGCGCCGAGCCACCATGATGTACGGTAAGCATCTGAGCCGCACGAAGCGAGGACATGTCGGCTCTGGCTTGGGTAAGTCGCCGGCTTATGGAACGTTTACCTTTTTAGAGCCCACAGAAATCATCGACCAAACACCTCAGACGTTGGAAATCGATGGTTTGAAATTCGAGTTTCAATATGCACCAGAATCAGAGGCTCCCGCGGAGCTGACTTTTTACTTGCCCGAACTCAAAGCATTCTGCGGGGCGGAGCTG
>CAZZDT010000663.1:0-3204 GCA_964652435.1 uncultured Bdellovibrionales bacterium | reverse complement strand
TACATCATCCCAATCGGTAAAAAAGCTCATAATAGCGGAAGTGAGGGCAACCACACCACCCGCTATCAAGCCAACATTTCCAATCATAAGATTGCGCTCACCACTCGATTGCAAATCCCTAAACGTGTCGGGTGCAACCCGGCCTGGCTCTAAACCTGCCCCTGTTTCATAATCTCGCGCTTGCTCGCTACCAAGATATGCAAAGGTTCCGCCAAGGGCCAAAGCCGCCGCTCCCACCGCAATGGTGCTCCACGTCACAGTAGCGTCAATGGGCGGTGGATTGAGTCTTAAAAGAACTTTCTTAGGCACACCTCGCTTCGTTCCGGGACGATTCTCTCGCCCCGCATAAAGCTCTTCTATCCCCGGCCCAATCGCCAAGAGAAACTCTTCGCCATTGCCAATTTTCAAACGCTTGTTCACGGTCTTCACCACTTCAGCGCGACGTTGATTGATTCGACGAATCACCATGACCCGCCCATCAGCCTCTTCGCTGAGTCTTCCGGTAATCAACTCGTCCACACCCAATGCACCGGCAATTTCCGCTAAACACGCATCATCCGCCTCACAGCCCATCACCTGACGTGTTTGCTCGTGTTGAAGCATTTCGTAAATCTCTTCCATACCAATGGCGGAAATGCCTTCGAGCTTTCTAACCTCCGCCAAAAGCGAGTCGCTGATCACTTTACCCATGCCTTCAGGAATATTTTGTAGCTCTAAATTATAGACAGCGACCCGAAAGCTACCCGCATTATTATCAGAACAATCATTGGCACGAGACTGTTGACGAATGGCGCGGGCTTGCTCAACGGGCGCAGCCATTTCCTGAGCGGCCGCTTTTACCTCAACATTGTCTGAGGTAGCTGCCTTTGCCGTAACATTTAGCGCCGCAGCAGTTTCAACCGCATCCGGCACGTTGTCAGGTAAAGGAGCAACTGGTGCTGGTTTCGGCTCTGGTTTAGGTTCCGGCGCTGGTTTCGTGAATTGACATGTCTGGGTCAGCCAGCTCCCTTTGATGAAGCCAAGTTTTCCAGCAAGAGTTTTCACCATCCAACGGGTACCGTGATCACGCTTTAGAACAACCTCAGTACCTTTTGATAGCTTGGCAAGATACTTCTTCCCGTCTTTAGCAATGAACAACTTGGTCGTATCGCCCAACTTACAAATGCTGCCCGCCTCCTGCGCAAAGCCATGGCTTGGCAACATCAACAGGCCAAACAAAAATAAAGAGACAATCGGGCAGAAAAATCTTCTTCTCAACATCAACCAAATCCCTCTGGCAACAGAACATCCCCACAACAGTTCTGTACTTTATTATCGTTGGTCCTAACGAACGACTCAAGTCAGTCCCTTGTCTGGCTTTACAATCCTTTCGGGCCCTCACACCCCGTTTGGTGATCCTCGTCACACATGGAAGCCTCAAAAAGTTGATCCACATCACACTTCTCTGTTTTTAATAGGTTTTTTCGAAAAAAATGTCCGTTTAGAGCCCGTTCCTCTGTCTCTTCTAAGCAAGCACTCAATGCAGTGCTTCGGGGAAACAAACCAGGGGAGCCATTATGAAATTCAGCGTCCAAACATCCCTTAACTGGATTCAAATCCTGGGACTCATGACCGCCCTCGTTATCAGTGGCTGTCACCAATCATCTGGCATGCTCAAAAAAGATTCGAGTTCTATTGAGCCTCAAGTGCATCAATCTCTGGGCAGCGAAGAACTTCTACAACTCTTTAAAGCACTGGCTAAGGGTTCCGTTGCTCGAAGAAAAAACAAATCTCAAAATAAAACAGTCCAGGTAAGCACGACTGCACAAGCCAAGTTCAAGGCAATCCAAAAAGGCATGTTCGGGCCATCTCGAATAAGCAAAACCCAATAATTGAATACTGCAAAACACACCGAGGAGACACTCCATGAACCAATCAGCATCCAAAATAGTATCTAACCTCCAAGCCCTCTTTATGAGCATCTTGGTCGCACTCACTGGCTTCGGCTGCCAATCCGATGAAGATATTTCACTGTCTTATCAAGCGAACCATCAAGCCCATGCAGCCTTTGCTCATCAACCTAAATTACACACAATCCCACAAATGGATGCTCCAACTTTGTCGACTCAAAGATTCGTGGTGCAATTGCATGATGCAAGCAAAAGGCCACCGGGTATGGCCAACGCCCAAACCGCTTCCAGTACTCTTCACCGGCTCATGGGCCATCTGGGTAAACCAGCTAAGTTTGTTCGCAACACTGGCAGTCGCAGTATGATTATTGAATTCGATGAACCACTGAGCCGCGATGAGATGGACGAGGTTATCAGTGAACTCTCCGCTCACCGCGATATTTCTATGATTGCTCCGTCACGCCGCTTTTTTCCAACCAGTCTTCCTGCGGACCCGCTCCTCAATGAACAATGGAGCCTTGAGCCTAGTGATGTTGGTATTTCGGCTTCCGCATCTTGGGAATTAAGTACTGGAACCAGTGACGTAAGAGTCGCGGTTTTAGACACCGGTGTCCGTCCCCACGTCGATTTGGTTGATTCATTGGTGGAGGGTTATGACTTTGTATCCAGTACACAATATTCAAATGACGGCGACGGCCGTGACGCATCGGCCCTGGATCCGGGCGATTGGTGCGAAACCTACGGTTGGGACAGCAGCTGGCACGGCACCCATGTGGCGGGTATCATCGCCGCCACTCAAAACAACGGAGAGGGTATCTCTGGCGTCTCCCCTAATATCAGCCTTGTACCGGTACGGGTGATGGGTCAATGCGGAGGAACAACCGAAGATATGGTGGATGGTATGCGATGGGCTGCCGGCTTGTCTGTAGACGGCGTTCCCACCAACCCAAACCCCGTTCAAGTGATGAACATGAGCCTGGGTGCCTGGGGCGAATGCGATGCTTATCTTCAAAGTGCTATTGATGAAGTGGTGGCCGCAGGCGTCACCATCATCGCTGCGGCCGGAAATGCCGGTTCGGACGTGGCCCACATCTCGCCAGCCAACTGCGAAAGAGTGGTCACCGTTGGAGCCACAGACCACGAAGGCAAGCGAGCTTGGTATTCCAATTACGGAGAGGGCGTGACTTTGTCGGCCCCAGGTGGCGACTCAAGCACCTTAAGCAACGGAATCCTTTCATTGGGTAACACTGGAAATCGCGGACCGTCCGAAGACACCTACGTACACTACCAGGGAACCAGTATGGCTGCTCCGCAC
>CAZZDT010000662.1:0-3204 GCA_964652435.1 uncultured Bdellovibrionales bacterium | reverse complement strand
CATCCGTTCCATCGGTCCCATCCATCGTCGTTCCGTCTTGTGTGCCAGTATCCGTTGCCTCGCCGCCGCAAGCAGCCAAGCTAAGGCTTAAAAGACCAATCAACAGAATATTCCACGATTTCAACATGTGCGCGCTCCCTCGACATGAGTAAGTAAATGTAGGTGTCGGTTACAGATTGTGGGATGCATAGCGATGCGGTGCGACAACTGTCAAACCAAAAGCCCCGGACAGTGATCTAAAGATAAGAAAGTTTACAATTGGGAACCGAATTCGGCTATTTGGTCTCGCAAAATTAGACCAATCGCTTTTTGAGACGGATTCATGACTTTCACACTTATCTTTAATTCTTGCTCCAAGGTGGAATCGGCTCTAGTTATTTGAAAGCCAGGAGAATCCTATGAGCCTAAAACCTTCTCGAAAGAAGATTAAATTATCCCCCACCGACGTAATTGTTGTGGGGGCTGGCCTCGCGGGTTTGCAAGCAGCCATCAATGTTCAGCGCGCGGGAAAGACAGTACGTATTGTTGAAGCACGCGACCGCGTTGGGGGGCGAACTCTTAGTCAGGAAATTGGCTCAGCCACCTTCGACCTCGGAGGCCAATGGCTTGGACCTTCCCAACACCGAGTCGCCCGTTTGGTTGCCCAAGCAGGCATTCGCACATTTCCCACATTCCATACCGGCAAAAAGATTCTCAACAACGGTGGAAACATCAGCACTTACGAAAGCTCTATTCCTTCCATCTCCCCTATCAACTTACTCGTCCTCCAACTGGCACTGATGCGGGTTGAGCGAGAGCGCAAAAAGATACCAGTCACCGCACCCATGCGCGCGCCCAAGGCCGCCGAGTTTGACTCAACCACGGTCGAATCCATCAAGCGCAAACTCATTCCCACTAAAGGTGTACGCGGTATCTTTGATGCAGCTGCCCGCGTTATCTTCGGTGCAGAACCCGCGGAACTTTCCCTTCTGCATTTCTTAACCTATCTCAACGCCGGTGGCGGACTCTTGAAGCTTTCCGAAATTGAAGGCGGTGCTCAACAAGACCGATTTGCCGAGGGTGCTCAGGCCCTCTCGACTTACATGGCCGACCAACTCCACAACAAACCTTTGTTGAACTGGCCTGTACGGAAAATAGAACAAAAGAAAACCAAAGTAGTGGTCCACTCGGATCAGGGGAAAGTGAGTGCTCAACGGGTCATTATTGCAATCCCACCAAACCTTGCCGGGAAGATTGAATATGATCCAGCTCTTCCAACCTCTAGGGTTCGGCTCACCCAGGGAACCAATATGGGACAGACCATCAAATGCATTGCCACTTACGATGAATCGTTTTGGCGTTCTAAAGGTTTCTCCGGTGAGGTTGTTGCAACCCAAGGCCCCATCACCGTTATTTTCGACAACACATCTTATGATGGAAAGCAGCCTGCACTTCTTGCCTTCCTTGTGGGACAAGAAGGTCGCCGATGGTCTGAACAATCCGAGGAACATCGCAAAGATATGGTCTTGGCCAACTTTGCAAAATACTTTGGCCCGGAAGCTCTTCAGCCTACCCATTATGTCGAGAAAGACTGGTCCAAAGATGACTGGTCATTAGGTTGCCCAACGGCCAACCCCACGCTTGGCGTGTGGACCACCAGCGCACACACCCTTCGAGAACCCATTGACAGAATCCACTTCGCGGGCACGGAAACAGCAAAAGAATGGATGGGCTATATGGAAGGTGCTCTGGAATCCGGCGAAAGAGCCGCCAGCGAAGTTCTACGCGAACTTTAACGCAATAAATCTCGCCAACCTCTGCGTGAGGCGCGACGACTTTCGCCAATAGTATCTAAAAGAATTTCCAAATATTGAATTTCTTCGTGAAAATCAAAATGGGACACTTCGAGTTTTTCATTCAAAGCAATAATCACATCCGTATCATCGTAGTAACGAACCGCAATGTACTTCACCAATTCAAAGCGCAAATGACGGCTTAACTGCGACACAAAATGCATGAATGGCTCTTCTTTACCATCCCAAGGCGCTCCAAAGAGTTGGGCGAATAAATCGAAGCCACGCTTATCCTCTAATCGTGTTAACGCCCACGCAAGGCCCCGGCGCACCATCGGGTCTTCAGCCATGTTCGACTCGACCAGTTTATCAAGATGCCTCATAAACGTTTTGTCACGAATAGAACCAACAACGTAGAGAACCGAGACCAGCATTTGTGTATCGTAACCATCTAAGATCTCGCGAGTGATGCCTTCGTAGAGGTCTCGATACTCCCGGTAATGAGCAAGTCCCATCAATGCGTTGGCCCGCACCCGCGGCACCGGAGATTCTACAAATTCACGAAAGTAACGGGCGAGGTTCTTATCCTTAAAGACACTCAAGACTTCCAGGGTATTGGCAACCACTCGTTCATCGTCGTCTTCCAAACCGTTAAGCAAAAATGGAATCGCCTTACGACCATAAAGAGATGCAATCATCTGAGCTGCATTCATTCTAACCTTTAGGCTATGACTCATCTCTTTAGCCATCATAATCTTGGCCAAGAACTGAATTGCTTCGTAACGATTAGAGAGCTTGAGCGCATCTAGAACCGCAATCTGTATCTCTTCTTTATCCGACTTGAATTGGTGCAAGATGGTTTCCGTGGTTTGGTCATCTTGTCGAACATGTCCCAAACCCAAAATGATGGTCTTTCGTAAAACATGCTTAGGGTCACCGCTTAAAAGCTTACCCATATGTTCTGAATACAAGGGCGGCTTGAGAAACGAGAGCGCCTGCACTGCTCCCACTGCAGCGGTTTTACTGCCTTCGTAAACAAATTGATAAAGCGCCTGAACCAAGCGCTTCTCAAATCCCAGCAAAAGAATGAGGGCAATGGTCAACAAGACAATGATGATCCCGCCAAGCAAACCCCGTTCGGAATCCAAGGTCACACTGGTGTACGAGTAAAGTAATGCCAACGGGATACCGACTGCACTGTAATAAAATACACTATGAGCAGACCGAAGCTTGGTTCGAAGTCGTCCAGCGAAACTGGTGATGACCATCTGAACAGCTGGATTGAGTAAGCTATTTTCTGCCACACGGCGAACGACCGCCAAAGCAAGGAATGCATAGAAGACGTCCGTCCACGTAGCGACCAAAACCACCGTCAAAACGGAGGCAATATAAAACACAATCAAGCGAATAGGAGACGTATGTGTTTTTTGAA
>CAZZDT010000661.1:0-3205 GCA_964652435.1 uncultured Bdellovibrionales bacterium | reverse complement strand
TTTGAAAAAAAGCTGATCGCTTAAGAATATATTGGTGAATTCAAGCGTTTTTTGAATGAATAGCCGTCATGGATGGTGCGTCTGACTCCTGTAGGAGGACGACCCCATGAATAAAGCCAGCAAAATTCAAGCGAAGCATTCAGTTCAACTCAAGGTTGTACAGGGCGAGAGAAATGAAAAAAGCACAGGAAAATCAAAGGTGAACGAGGCAATCACCGATTTGATGCTCGTGGAACGAGCGGTTGCTGGCGATGGAATCGCCTTCAGTGAACTCGTCAATCGTCACTACGAAAAAGCGGTTCGTGTATCTTTCGGGATGCTCAAAGACCTGCAAGATGCTGAAGATGTAGCTCAGGACGCTTTTGTTCGAGTTCACCGAAAACTTGAAGGATTTCAAGGGCAATCGGCATTTTCGACCTGGCTTTACCGTATTGTCGTCAACTTGAGCATTGATTTGATGCGCAAGAAAAAGCGCCAAAGACGCGCTGATATCGATGATGAAGCCGCTCGAGATGCACTTCGCAGCGAGCAGGATCTTTGGCCCCGTTTTGAAGAGCACGATCCCTCGATCAGTTTGGAGCGGCGCGAATTGCACAAACAATTGAACCAGGCATTTCGGGAGTTGCCGGATATCCACCGTGCGGTTCTGGTTTTACGCGAAGTTCAGGGGCTTAGTTACGATGAAATTGCCGATGCGCTCGAAATTAAGAAGGGTACGGTGATGAGCCGACTTTTCCATGCCCGTAAGGCAATGCAGGTTCAAATGGCTTCGATCCAAAAAGCAGAAGCGAAAGGCGGGGCGCGCTGATGAGCGATCAAAAGATTACAGACGAGATGTTGCATGCATACGCCGATGGTGAAGCCGGTGAGCATACAGCCGAAATTGAAAAGGCTCTTGAGTCTTGCGCATTAAGCCGTGCAGAAGTCGAATCGGTGCGGATTACCGGTGAGTATCTGCGGGATGTTGTGGCTGAAGGTGTACCAGAGGTTGAGCCACTTCGAGCATTGCAGTCCATTCGTGAACGCATTCAGCAAGAAGAAGAAAACTCCATGAAATCCAAATGGGCTTCATTTTGGGAGGGTATCTTTGCAAGTCCCCGCCAAATGGTCATGGGCTTTGCTTGTGCGGCAGCTCTCGGAGCCGTGGTTGCTCCAGCTGCGTTGTGGTTGATGGGTTCTGATGGTATCGGTAATCATACCGCAACCGATGGCCAACCGCAGACAGCTTCGGTGGTGGTGGAGTCAGTGGAGATTGAGGGCAATGCGAAAACCGTGGTTTTTCAACCTCAAGGCTCTGATACAGCAGTTATTTGGATAGATGCGGGTGAGGAAGTCTATGAGGAGGAATTTTAGAATAGCGCTTTCGTGGGCAATTCTTCTCTTCTTGGGTGCAAGTGATGTTGCATTCGCAAATTCAGAAAAACGAATCACATTGGATATTCAGGTCATTCATGCCAGCCATGCTGGTAGCCAGATTGATCCAAAGTTAGCAAAATTGGTTCAAGGCTTTAGCAATCTCGATTTTACATCTTATGCTCTCAAGGACGAGATGAAAATCGATGTGCAGCTTGGCGCATCCACGCGGGTTCAATTGCCCAATAAAATGTGGATGCAAGTTCAAGCCAGCCCGAGCAAGCAACCAGGTATGATTCAGCTTGGTATCTCCTCGGAAAAGCCCAAGTTTAAAACCAAGGTAAACATACGATCGGGAGCAACCATTGCCGTAGGCGGCCCTCCGTTTGAGAAGGGCTCGTTGATATTTGCAATTACCCGTGGGGTATCCAAGTAGCCTTTAAACTTCCGCTGGCTCAATTTTCACTTTGCCGCGACTGTAATCAAGCCAATCTTCTTGAGTTTCCAAGACATCCGTTTGCCATAGTTTTTGCGAAATAGTCGCAATGAGTTCAGGCAGTCCCTCTTTGGTGATGGCTGAAGTTCCTACGGCTTTATCTTTTTGGCAGAGTCCACGCTTGGTGATGTTATCGACCAAATCGCACTTGTTGTAGATGAGGATTTCGGGAATTTCACCAATATGAAGCTCTTCTAAGAGCTCTCGCACTGCTGCGATTTTCTCGTCTCGCATAGGATCCGAGATGTCTACGACATGCAGAAGAACATCAGCTCCTTCCAACTCCTCGAGGGTTGCCCGAAATGCACGGATGAGATCTGGTGGAAGGTCGCGAATAAATCCTACGGTGTCCGTAATGATTGCTTCGCGTTCCATTGGGAACCTTAATCTACGACTGGTTGGGTCGAGGGTTGCAAAGAGTTGGTCAGCAACCAGGACTTCGCTGGAAGTCAGTACATTGAGGAGTGTGGACTTTCCTGCGTTGGTATAACCCACAACCGATACAATGGGGGCGCCGCTGTTTTGCCGTTTACGGCGCCTTAAGTGGCGCTGTTTGGAGAGCGCACTGATTTCGTTTTCAAGTCGGGTAATTCTGTCTCTGGCCCGTCGACGATTGATTTCGAGCTTTGTTTCACCGGGTCCTCGTCCGCCAATACCACCGGTGAGTCTTGATAAACCAGCATCTAGGTCGGTGAGTCGGGGCAGATTGTATTTGAGCTGTGCCAATTCAACTTGAAGTTTACCGTCTCGGCTCTGGGCGTGTTGCGCGAAGATATCTAAGATCAGTTGGGTGCGGTCGATGACCTTTAAATCACTGAAAGCAGCAACCGCGCGGGCCTGAGTTGGGTTGAGGTTGTGGTCGAAAATAATCAGCTCAATGTCTAGGTCCAAACATTGTAAAACGACTTCTTCGAGTTTGCCTCGGCCAACCACAAGTTTCGGGTCGGGCTTGGGTCTGATTTGAATGATGACATCATCGATGTGGACGCCGGCCGTTGTGGCCAGCTCTTGCATTTCTTCCAGGCGCCACTGGGCTGTTTGTTTGCGGTCGTAAACACCCACGAGCAAGGCTCGGGTTTGTCCACCATCGGCTTTACGAGCTTTGGTTTGTCGCCCCAGTTCTCGTTCGATTTCCTCGACCAGCTCTTTAAAGTCGACTTCGACTTCATAAATCGAGCGGTAGTCGTCTTGAGTCACATGGTCGATGGTTCGCTTGGCCTTGTGGGCATTCGGGTTGATATGGGCAGTTGCCATTTTCCCGGGCTGCCCGCTCTCGGTTGCTTCGAGAGCGACGACGAGGTCGAGCCTGAGTTTGGTAAGGTCAGCGAAGTCATCTCGATGCAGTCCATCACGGCC
>CAZZDT010000660.1:0-3206 GCA_964652435.1 uncultured Bdellovibrionales bacterium | reverse complement strand
CGGCGGCATTTACGGACATCTCGAGGACGACTGGGACATGGGCGACGGACTCATTATGGCTGCCAACTTGGGCTTCAGCGCACAAGTTACGGATTACATGAAAGTCATGGCCGAAGGCATTCTTCCCGCTGTCTACTCAGACGGAAGAGTCGAAGTATCGGAGATTGTTAACTTTACATACGGTTTGCGATTCTTCGGAGACGATTTGGCCGCAGACCTCGGCTTTATCCGTCCTTTGGGTAAAGACGCAGGCGACTTGGACCTCGTCATGGGCGTTCCTTACGTCGCTTTCACCGCGCGAATCTAAAACCCAATTTAAATATATACTTTAATAAGCGCCCTCTTGCTCAACCGAGCGGAGGGCGTTTTTTTGTTTCTTGCTCTGCAGCCGTAACTTTTCCAAGAGTTTCCAGCTCAATAGGATTGGCAGTGCATCAAGACAGCAGAAGCATCTACTTATCTAAGCGAGATATGCGCTTAATCAATTTCGATGGGAGTCACATAATCTCCCACGATTTCTAAACCAGCGGCACTTCCACCATAGTGGGCAGACATCCCCACATCCACACGCCACACCTGGCCATTGCAAGCCGAATTGATGCCCTGCGGCTGAACGGTATGGGCAACGACCATGCGCGAAACTCCAACGGCATCCAGCACCGCTTCAAGCTCGGCGCATCCCGATGCGGTGGTATCTCTTGAGTAACGACGGCTCCAAATAGGCGTATTGTCACCACTCAAAATGGATGGCTTTGCACTGTAACCCTTCATCCACTGCTGAACAGAAGCATTCAGGTTCTCAAGGCCATAATTCACGTGATTCATATGAATTCCGCCATGAACGAAGATGGTATCGCCAACTACAATGGTTGTGTTGTGCTCCCCCAGAATACGCGCGTAGGGGCCACCGGGTAGAAAAGCCCCCACTCTACCGCGCTGATAGGATGGATACGAAGCGATGGTAGATGTCATTGGAACTGAAACATTCGCAAATTCAGTCCATCCGCCATCGGTAACGTAGCGAAAATCTGCGTCCACGTTCATCACTTCATGATTCCCAATCAGCGCATAAAACCCACCACCAGCGGCATGGGCCTGATCGGCCAATTGCTCAAAAAGGTCTAAGATGGCTCGCTCACCGTCACCACGGTCCAATTGGTCACCCACTTGAACCACAATAAGATCACCGCCAATCCACTGGTTCTGTGCGTTTATCGCCCCTACCAAGCGAAGCACACGTCGAGCCGCTTGATAATCCCCGTGCACATCGCCAATGGCCACGACACGTGAGTTCGCTGAAACATAAGTGGGCGGTGGAATGGGCCGAGATGCCGGAGCCACGTTACCACCGGAGCCCCAAGAATAAGTCACCTCTGCGGTACCGCTTTGGTAGCCAAATACTTTCACCGTCAGTGGTACCGTGGTGTCACCGGTTATCCGAATGTACTCAAGGCCCCAGTTGCCAGACCGGCCGTTGTAACCACTGTAGGTGATGGTCATGCCCGCGTAAGTAACGCTCTCTTGAGTTGGACCAGACAATAAACCGTGGTTGCCGTTCGGATCCCAAACCACCAAGCGTGTGTTTCCGTGGTAAAGCTGAACATCGATATCACGACCGCCCGCTGCCTCCAGCTCAACAAAAACGTTCGGTTTACCTGCCGGAATCGTTCCAACCAGTGCTACCGCATTGGCCGCAATCGCCTGCGTAAAATTACCATTCCCACTTTGAGAACAATCTTGCGGCGCCTCCCAGGAATAAGTCACCAACGCTTGGCCGGCCGCGTAGCCAAAGGCTCGCATCACCAAGTCACGGTTGGTCTCCCCCACAACTTCAATGTACTCGTAACCCTGCTGTCCATTGGTTCCGTTGTAACCACTGTATCGATAGGTCACGCCCGCATAAGTCGTGGATTCATACCCTGGACCATTCATCAGACCATTGGGCCACGCGATGATTTCAGTGCCCGTCTGGGCATCGATAAGCTGTACATCCACGTCGTTATTGCTTTGTAAATCAATCCGAACCGCCCGCTTCCCCGCAGGGATCGTCCCCACCAGCACCGTATTGTTCTGAGCAATGTATTGCTGAAAGGAGTCATTCCCCGAAGAGCAGTCATCTCCCCAATCAAACCCGTCAGCGTATGCAGAAGGACTTGCGAAAACAGTAGAAGCCAAAAACCACAAAGCCGCGGCATTCAAATATCGATGATTCATATTGCTACTCTCCAAAGGGCTGCGCGCCTCTACCCCTCGGCATCCAAGAAGGCAACACCTTCTCCAAAACGCCACAAGCACACGTAAAGATTAAACTTTTCACTCCGTCTCACCGACAAAACGACGAAGCGCCCTGGTGAATAGGCCCGAAGAGAGCTAGCATTTTGAGGGGAGACGTAACTTTGACCTCTGAATCTAGAAAACTACCGAAGCCGCCAGCCTTCATTCTCCTGCAAGCTATCAAAGCATCAGCCAACCCCACTCAATACTTTCAACGTGCTCAAGCTAAGCAAGGCGACCCATTTTGCATTCAGTTGCCAGGCGCCGGTGATATCTATCTCACAGGAACTGCCGCAGGGGCGGAAGAAATCTTCAAAGCATCACCCGACACTTTCGAACCGGTTCTTCCAAACCCCGTCGAACCACTTTTGGGGCCGGGGTCGTTAATTCTCCTAGGCGGACCACGGCACAAAAAAGAGCGCAAGCTTCTCACACCTCCCTTTCAGGGAGAGCGGATGCGGGCTTATGGAGATATCATTCAGGCCGTGGTGCGAGATGACTGGCAATCATACAAGGTGGGCTCCACAATTCATGTCCAAGAAATCACGCAGTCCATGACGTTAAAGGTTATCATCCGGGCCATTTTTGGCATTGAATCGTCAGATAGAATTGAACACTTTCAACACATCATTGAGGAAACAACCCGGCGCTACACACCGGCTCTCTCTCTATCACCCGCTCTTAGAAAAGACTTTGCTGGATTGGGACCTTGGAAAAAATTCAAAACATCGTACGAAAATTTCGACGACCTCCTTCAAGAGGAAATCAACCAACGGCGACAAAGCAACATTGAAGGCAAAACGGATATACTAAGCTTGCTCTTGGGACTTCGCTACGACGACGGAACTTCCATTCCTGACTCGGAACTCAAAGACCAACTAAGAACCATGTTGGTGGCCGGACATGAAACAGCGGCAACCGGACTCGCTTGG
>CAZZDT010000659.1:0-3209 GCA_964652435.1 uncultured Bdellovibrionales bacterium | reverse complement strand
GTTGTTGGGGGACTTTTGCTTCACCGAATGCGTGCCACAGTTTTCCACGGTCTCTTGAAGGCTACCGTGAAAACCGTAAAAAGTACCACTGTGAGATCCCTCATAATCGACCTCACAATCGCTGGAATACCAACCAATAGCACTTAGATTTTCATCACCCAGGGATTCATCCATCTCAGTGAAGGCACCATTGTAAAATGCGGTTGTCGTGCCAGCGCGATAGGCGTATTCCCATTCTGCCTCGGTGGGCAAACGGTATCCATCACAATCATACACTGTATCTACGGCTGTTCCCTCACCATCTTGGAAAGTGATATCAGCACACACCCTACCCGCACCGGCTTCTTCATCGTCGCAATCAACGAATACATAACAAGGTGTCATTCCCTCGTGCTCACTCAATGCATTGGCAAAATGCACCGCATCCCACCAGCTGACGGACTCAACGGGACAGTTTGCTCCGCACTCAGTAAAATAAGACGGATTGGTATCAAAGAGCGCTTCCCACTGCCCCTGGGTAACCTCATGTTCCATCATGTAGAAATCGCGGGTCAGGGTCACTTGGATCTGAGTCTCCGACATAGAGTGGCCCAGCTCATCCTCCGGCGAGCCCATCATAAAGCTACCTGCCTCAATCAACTGAAGGTCCTCCATCTGGACCGCGTCGGAAGCGTCAGAAGCATCAGAAGCATCAGAAGCATCAGAAGCATTGGAAGCGTCGGAAGCGTCGGAAGCATCGGAAGCATCAGAAGCATCAGAAGCATTGGAAGCGTCGGAAGCGTCGGAGGTATCAGAGACATCCGCCGGAACGGTCGCGTCATTGGTTTGACCGGCCGTGTCCGTCTCATTGTTGGCACTACAACCCACCAATCCCGCAACCAGGAGAAAAGACAAATACATACGAATCATCAACAGCACCCCATCAGCCAAATAACAAATCTGGAAGCTCACCCCTATAGCTGGGAAAGCATCACGTCCGGGCCCCATTCTAATATAGGCTTCTTTCCAAACTCAACCGGCTGGTTCGCGTCTTGTTCTAAATGGAAGCCTGGTGAGCCTATTCAAAAGAACGGCGCAATTTCTCCCGACGCCGATAGGTGGCACATCGCCAAAGCCACTCCAGCGGGCCAAAGCGGCACTTCTCCAACCAAGCCGCCGAGCCATAAAGCTGAACCACCCACACGGTGAGAACCATCAACCAAATGGTGGAACGACTCACCCACTCTGCCGGCACCATAGCCGCCAAACTGAGCCCGATCAGCGTCTGCCCGATGTAATTCGTGAGTGCCATCTGCCCCAGGCATCGTACCCGCCGTACCAGCTGCCCGGTGGAGCGCTGATCCCACACAATGAAAAGCACCAAGTAGCTTAAAGTCATAGGAATGGTCACCAAGCCATTGGGCAGATTACCCAAACGAACCGCCACACCATCAAAACCCTGAGACGCCACCCAAGCGAATCCACCAGCAGATACGGCAGCGCCCAGGCCAATGGTCAATACACATCCACGCAGCAATCTTGGCGTTATATTCGGCCGGGTCAAAGCACCACTGCGGTAAAGCCCCATCCCCACCATCATCATGCCCAAAGCCCTTACAAACGCATCGGTGATATAGGAGACCGCCAAAAGTTCTACCTCAGGAGAATTCAGCTCCTCGCGCCAAACCAGGCGAAGCATCTCGTCGGTGGCCATGAAACTAAAGAGCGCCTCCTGAACCAGAGCCAATAAAAACACCGCCACGCCACCGATGATTAAAAACCGCGATGATCGGTTGCGCATGAGTAAAAGCAAAGGGGCACAAACCGCATAAACCGTAAGCACATCCCCGGTCCACACCAGGGCATGGCAAATCCCCATCACCAAAAGCAGAGCATTGCGCCACAAACTTAATTTAACGGGCGCGTGGTCTTTGGCCTGCGCCCGTTCTAAAAAAAGTAAGATGCTGGCGCCAAAGAGAAGTGAGAAAAGCCCCATGAACTTCTGGTCCGCAAAAAGCTCGCCCAGAACACCCAAGACCCAATCCAAAGTGGTGTAAGTTCCCTTGGCCGACACATCAAAATAGGCCTCGTTGCCCAAACCAAATGAAACGCTGTTCATCACCAAAATGCCCATGACGGCCAGACCGCGCACAGCATCCAAGTGGGTCATTCGGCTATTCTTAGGTTTTGTATCGGCTTGAGTAGACATTTTTTCTTTTTATGGATTGAGAAGACCGCTGGCAAATCTTTTCAAAGATTCAGTCTTCCAAATAATAGACACATTCACGGCGCCTCATCGGCGTAAAACGCAGCCCAACCCAGCTCCCACACTTTGCGCAGCATCAGATAATCAAAGTTTTGAAATCCAGGATCCGTAGCCATAATGGCCGGCGGACGAGGCTGTGAATCGAGTGTCATGGGGTAATTGTACACATCGGGCAAGCCAGCCACATGGCCAAGCTCGTGGTCGGTCACCGTTGGAAAGTCGCTGACCAGTTCATTTAAGAAGAGTCCCCAATCCAATCGCGTGCCCCAATCGCCGCCATGCCCCGCCGCGCCAAAGCCATAGTCTGAATACCAGATATTGAAATCAAAATGGCTCATGGTTGGATGGGTACAATCGGCATACAGCGGATTGGTATCGTGCTTATAAGTAAATCGAAAGCAGTCACCTGGGCAATCGGCCCCTTCGTTGACGTAAACCGGTACATCGGGGGCAGCATCCAACTGAACCATGTCTGTGGCACCAATACCGAAAAGGTAAACCGGGGTTATGGTATCGTGAGTCCAGTTCGGCTGACCAATCAAGCCGCGTTGCCACTGCCATACGCGCTCTTCAATTTTCGCGCGAATGGCTTCAATTTGGTCACCGGTCACGGTTTGCGGCGATTGGAAATCGAGCTTCAAACAAATTCCCAGCTCGCCCTGCTCGTAAATATAGTGAGGTAGCCATTTTAAGCTGGCCACAAAATCCTGATCCTGATCTAGCCAATGGTCCAGATAAACTTGGTCAGCCTCGGTGGGTTCAATATCCATAGGCCCAAAGGGTTCTGGCTCTGGGTTCTCGATTGAATCGTCGGCCGTATCTTCGGCAGAGTTACTGGAATCAACATCCGTGGTCTCGCTGCCTGAACCTGTAGTGTCTATATCATCACCACAAGCCACCAAAGCCCAGGTTAGAGCAAATAAGATAAAATACTGACTGATGATTCGCATGCCTACGCCTTTCG
>CAZZDT010000658.1:0-3209 GCA_964652435.1 uncultured Bdellovibrionales bacterium | reverse complement strand
GTGAGCAAAAGCTTTATTCGCTTCTGCCATCTTGTGCGTATCTTCTCGCTTCTTAGCGGCTGCACCACGATTCTGTGACGCATCGAGAATTTCTCCCGCCAAACGCTCAGCCATAACACGCTCAGAACGAGCTCGCGCCGCGTTGATCAACCAACGCATCGCCAGCGCCGAACGGCGGTCTGCACGAACTTCAACCGGTACCTGGTAAGTAGCACCACCAACACGTCGGCTCTTAACCTCAACCATTGGCTTTACGTTATCCAGGGCCTTCTTGAAGATGCGCAATGGCTCTTCGCCTGTGCCTCGCTGACCAATCAGGTCGAAGGCATCATAAACGATTCGTTCTGCAATACTCTTCTTGCCGCCTTCCATCACGGCATTGGTGAATTTAGCAACAACTCGGTCTCCAAACTTTGGATCCGGAAGAATTTTTCTTTTCGGTACTTCGCGACGACGTGGCATCTCGTATCCTCTTGCTTCAAACGCCCTTAGCTAGGACGCTTGGCTCCGTATTTACTTCGACCTTGGCGACGTCCATCGACACCTACTGTATCGAGGGTTCCGCGGATGATGTGGTAACGCACACCTGGAAGGTCCTTAACTCGACCGCCACGAATCAGTACAACTGAGTGTTCCTGAAGGTTGTGGCCTACACCTGGGATGTAGCTGGTTACTTCAAAACCGTTGGTCAAACGTACACGGGCAACTTTACGAAGCGCTGAGTTCGGCTTCTTTGGAGTTGAAGTGTAAACACGTACGCATACACCGCGCTTTTGAGGGCACGCCTGCATTGCAGGTACCTTGTTTTTAACGGCTTTTTTCTTGCGACCTTTGCGCACCAACTGATTGATGGTTGGCATATCTCGTCCTTACCTTGCCCGACCTTGATTCGCCCTTGCGAATAAGTAGTCGTTTTTGCTTACATATCCACCCTACCGAGTGTTTCTCACTCTGGGCGGAGCGCCGCTTCTTACTGGATGCCAACCGCAAGTGTCAAGAACATTAAAGAATATCAGTTTTTTCGCGTACATAAATAGATCGCTTATGTGGCCCGAAAAGCAGTGTATAATCAGCAGGTCGGATTAAAACGCTGTTTTCACGGGTTCCTGGGCTTGTCACGAGCTAGAAATCCTTGAATACGAAGGTGAGTTGGGGGACAACATATTTAATGTCTTTTCGAAAAAAGCAGTCAGCCTGGAAACGTTTCGTGCCCTTCGCGGCACTGGCCGTACTGGTTCACCTTGCTCTCTTGCCACTCGTTCCATCGTTACCCACTCCAGGCGCCATAGATAAGGCAAACCGACCGATTGAAGTCGCACTGGTACCAACCAAACAAACCTTAAATGCCAGAAAAACAAAGAAAAAACGAAAGGTTGTCGCCAAGAAGGCAGTCAAAAAAGAAAAGATGCCAATCGGCCAGATTGTGAACCTACCGTCTACGCCCGATGCTGAGGAGCCCGACGAGGCAGATTATTTGGCAAAAACCAATTCTAAAACGGAAAAACAGACAAAGAGCCGGCATCGCACCACACAGTACAAGAATCCAGGTAACGAGCTGTCCAAGGCCAGTAAAAATGCCGATCAAGAAAAGTCATCGGTGGCTTCAAAGCTCGGCCTGAAAGTCATAGCCCCAAAAGGCTCTACCAAAAACGGGAAATCCAAGAATGATCAACGGACCGGTCGTTTCGAACTACCCTCAATGAAACTAAAAGACGCGCTCCAGCTAGAAATCGACCCTGACTTTGGAAAGCTTGTAAACCGCCGATCTCAAAGCAAAATCGACGGCAACGGACAGGCATTGCGGCTCTATAAAGGGGATGGCGTTGAACGAGGAGACGGTGCAGACGCGGCACAAAGCCAAGCAGCTGGAACAAATCTTCCGGACCTTATCCCTTCCATGGGTGTCTTAGCCAAGCTAGACGCCGCGCCCGCATCAGACCATCTAAAAGACGTAGAAGAAGGCGAAGGAACCTTTTTAAATGCTAAACGCTTTAAATACGCTTCATTTTTCAACCGGGTCCACAAGGGCGTATCAAATGCCTGGCAACCCCTCAAAGAGCTGCGACGACGTGACCCAAGGGGGCAAGTCTACGGGCGCGCCACTCGAACCACCCTATTGAATGTGACCCTCAATGCTGAGGGCGCAATAACAGATGTGGGCATCGTTCGTTCCAGTGGGCTGGATTTCCTAGACCAAGAAGCCATCTACGCTTTCCAACGCGCACAGCCTTTCCCTAACCCGCCCGTTGGCCTTCTTGAAAACAATGCAATCAACTTCAGGTTTGGATTCAACCTGAACCTTTCGCCCAGAGGCCCATTTGAGCCACGATTTTAGTGTGATCCGCTTGACATATTGGACCTCATCTCATACCAAGCCCCACTCTTAACCTTTTGAAATCCCTAAAAAGAGGGTTTCAAACGGGACCAACGGTTCGGCTGCTCGCCGCCGCGTCCCGGTAAGTCACCAGGAGGTGCACAATGAAAGAGCGTAAGCTTGGCCTACTCGGCCGTAAGATTGGCATGACCCGCTACTTCGACGACAACGGTAACTCACTTGGCGTTACAGTTCTCGAAATGGGACCTTGCGTAGTACTCACTAAGCGCACAGATGAAACAAACGACAAAGGCCGCACCGACGGCTACGTTGCTCTTCAGCTTGGTTTTGACCCTAAGCCAGTTCGTAAATTGAACAAGGCTGAAAAAGGTCACGCAGCTAAAGCGGGTGGCGAAGACAAAGCTCGACGTTTTGTTCGCGAACTTCGCGTTTCCAAAGCAACAGCAGACAAGTTCGAAATTGGTCAAGAAATCACTCTAGCTGATCTTGAGTTGAACGCAGGCGACCTCATTGATGTTGCAGGCCGAAGCAAAGGTAAAGGCTTCCAGGGTGTTATGCACCGCCACAACTTTGCTGGATGTAACACCATGACTCACGGTACCCATGAGTTCTTCCGTCACGGTGGTTCTATTGGTTGTCGTAAGTGGCCAGGACGTGTTTTCAAGGGTCGCAAGATGCCTGGACACCATGGTGACCGCAACGTGACCACTCAGAACATTGAGATTGTTGCAATCCGCGCTGAAGAAAACGTTCTCTTGGTAAATGGCTCAGTGCCAGGCGCTAAGAACTCTTACGTTTCTGTTCGCCCAGCAATCAAGAAGAACCCAATCGCTTAAGCAAGGTTCTCAAATTGAAAATTAAAAAAGGCGCGAAC
>CAZZDT010000657.1:0-3211 GCA_964652435.1 uncultured Bdellovibrionales bacterium | reverse complement strand
CCTTGGAAGCATCGACATCTGGCCTCGGCTTTCTACTTGGAAAACTCCAACCGTATCTGCCGCGCAGAGCATGTCATAAACTTTTGTATCGTCTTGGGGTAAAGTTGCGTAGTCGATGGTGATGTTCTCTGTTTGCTTGATCAATGGAATGGCTTCTTCAAGCGCGTTGAGCATGCCTAGCCCCAGTAGGTCCACCTTAATGATGCCCAGCTCTGCGCAGTCGTCTTTATCCCATTGAATAACTTTTCTGCCCTTCATGGAGGCAGGCTCAATAGGGCAGGATGAACACAGTTCGCCTGACGCTATCACCATGCCGCCAGAGTGCTGACCTAAGTGTCGGGGCTGATTAAGAAGTTGTGCAGCCAACCTGAGCCAAGTTCCTATCTTTGGAGAATCGACATCAAAGCCAGCCTGACGAAAGAGCCCTTTTAATTCGGTAGAGTCCTCAACGCCGCTCCATCTGCCGGCAATCTTGGATGCTTTATCCAGTTGTTCAGGTGAAAAGCCCAGTGCCTTGCCTGTTTCTCTTAGGGCGCTTTTTGAGCGATAGGTAATCACGTTTGCGGTCATTGCTGCACCGTGTTCGCCGTACCGTTCATAAACATACTGGATCACTGCTTCACGCTTAGGGCCGCTGGGCAGATCCAGATCGATGTCTGGCCACTCGCCGCGCTCCTCCGAAAGAAAGCGCTCAAAGAGTAGATCCATGGCAATAGGGTCAACGGCGGTGATTCCAAGCACATAACAGATAGCAGAGTTAGCGGCTGAGCCTCTGCCTTGAACCATGATGTTGTTTTCTTTTGCGAAACGAACAATGTCCCAAACCAGTAAAAAATAACCGGCAAGCTGCAGCTTATCGACTACTTGAAGCTCCTTTGTTAGCTGTCTTCGATGTGCTTGGGAGAGTGCTCCGTAACGTTTTAGAGCATGAGCCCAGACAAGTTCTTTAAGGTAGTCAATCTGGGGCTCACCAGAAGGCGTTGGATATGAAGGGAACTCATAGCCGATATTGTCAAAATCAAACACGCATGATTCACCCACAGAGATAGCTTGCATGAGCAGCTTCTTCTTTTGGCTCCCCAGGATCGCCTGTACTTCGCGAGCAGACTTAAGCCTTCTTTCGGCGTTTGGCAGAACGCCGTGTCCTGCTTTCTCCAGGACGCAGCCCTTGTCGATGCAATGCAGAATATCCAGTAAAGGTTTCTGGGCTGCATGGATATGCAGGACATCATTGGTAAACAAGGCAGGAACCTTCATGTGTTCAGCCAAAGACTGCACGCGCCCAAGATGGTCTTCACTTTTTCTTGTCAGATGATAGTTCGCTTCAATTGCAAAATGAGACGTCCCAAAGATGCCCAGAAGGGGGTCAATAAGCTGCCTGGACAGGTATCGCAGTCCCGGCCCGGCAATGCACTGGTTCCCCGCAGCGTACTCCTCAAGTGCGTCAAGCGTTACAATGCAGTGTCCTTTAGGTTGTTCTGTATGCCCCAAGGTAATGAGTCGGCAAAGATTCCGGTACCCCTGAAGACTCTTAGCCAGGATTCTGATGCGCCCAATTTCCTCTACATCAATGCTGGCGCCCACGATTGGACGGACGCCAGACGCCTTGGCTGCCCGACAAAAGCGAGGGATTCCGTAAAGCCCCCCATAATCGGAGAGAGCTACGGCAGAGATACCCAGATGAGCCGCGTGCTCCGCAAGGTTTTCGGGGCTGGCGACGCTCCTAAGAAAGGAAAATGAACTCTGAGCGCCTAGCTCAATATACTCAGCCATCTTTTACATGAACATTTGTTCAGTCTGTCGTCAAGGCAAAAGAAATCAAAGAGTGCTCCTTGTAGAGCACGCAGGGAATTGCTGTATTTATTACAGGTGCTTGGGCTGTTAGCGGAGCAGGGCCAGTACATCCGATGTACTGATTTTCTTGGCCTCTGAGGTGCCTTCGCTTCCAAGAATCTCTCGGGCAAGGTGCTCTTTGCGCTCCGCCAGCTCAAGGACACGCTCCTCGATGGTTTCTGCACAAACAAGCTTGTAGACGTTAACGGTTTGGGTTTGTCCTAATCGGTGTGCCCGGTCCGTCGCTTGCCGCTCCACCGCTGGGTTCCACCATGGATCATAGTGAATAACCGTATCGGCGCGGGTTAAGGTCAGACCTGTACCACCGGCCCGAAGACTTACCACGATAACTGGTGGCCCCTCAGGATCTTGGAACCGCGCAACAACCTTGTCACGCTCTCTTGTGCCGCCGTGAAGCCAGCAAGGATCAACACCAAGCTTCTTAATGACCTTGATGATGCGCTTTTGCATCTCAACGAACTGACTGAACACGATAACCGTACGGCCCGAGTCGAGTGCCTCTCGCAGCAGCTCCTCAAAAAGCTCAAGCTTGGCTGAATCAGGAACCTCGGTGCCTTCCGGTGAACCAAGCAGGCCAGGATCACAACACGTCTGCCGTAGTTTCGTAAGCGCAGCCAGAATATCGAGATGAGCCTTGTTGATGCCAATCTGCTCAATCTTATTCTCGACTTCTTGCCGGAGTTGTCCGGATAGATGGTCATAAAGAGCGCGCTGCTCTTCGCCCATTTCACAGCGAACAACGGTCTCAATCTTGTCCGGAAGCTCCTTGGCGACTTCACCTTTCAGACGACGCAGAATCAGCGGAGTCACGCGAGCACTAAGTAGCTCGAGCGGCTCTCGCTCGCCGCGACCAATTGGCCGTGCGTACCGCTTGCGGAATTGCCGAAGGCTGCCCAAGAATCCCGGCGCTAGAAAATCAAAAGTGCTCCAGAGCTCTTCAGGGCGGTTCTCAATAGGTGTACCGGTCAGCGCTAAACGTCGCTCTGAGGTCAACTCTCGAACAGCCGTCGCATTTTGACTTGCAGCATTTTTGGCACTTTGGGCCTCATCGAGAATCACATATCGAAAAGCAATCTCTTTTAAGATCTCTGAGTCTCTTCGAAGGATGCCGTAGCTTGTTACGATGATATCAGCATTACTGATGTCTAGCTCATGACGAACCTTTGGCGGACCGTGCCAAAGCACCAGATTAAGCATTGGAGCAAACCGCTCAACTTCATCTCGCCAGACAGTCACAACGGACGTCGGAGCGATAACGAGTGACGGCTTTGGTCCCTCGTCTTTAGCATCCCGCGCTAATTTAGCGTGCTCAATTACAGCGCGAAGAATTTTCTTTTGCTCTATTCTGTAAAGAATT
>CAZZDT010000656.1:0-3211 GCA_964652435.1 uncultured Bdellovibrionales bacterium | reverse complement strand
GCTGAACATGAGCGTGCTTGAAATCAAGTCTTGTCTCAGGGTTCTCTTGAGGTTGAGATTGTGTTTGGTCCGCAGCAGACAATAGAAAACGGTGAAGGCCCCCAACAGAGAGGTCATGCCGAATACCGCCGCGTTTTGTGAAGTGGGTAAGCCCACTGCGATAAAGCAAATCTCCGCAATGAAGCAGCACAGCCCAGCGCAAAACGGGGCGAGAAAATACAACCAAATAATTTTCAGGGAGCTTTGTAGGTCTGATGCCGTTGCGCTCTTAGATCTGGGCTGTTCTGTGATGACGGGTTTGGGGGCCGCGAGCATTTGGTTGCGGTGTTTGGCAGAACTCACACCAATTTCTTTAAGGTAATCGTCATTGAGCCGAATGAGATCTTGGGCTTGTACTTGGTTTTCATTGAAGAGGGTGGCGTATCGGTCCAGTCCCAATTGGGAGAGCCAACCCTCCACTGAAGATTCTGGCATGAGCCTGTTGTTGGGCTGTTGTTGCATGCTCACGGTTAAAGGGTCCCCGTTGGTTCTCATGCTATTTATACCCCTAATCGTGACTTCATTGCTATGCCGCCGAAAGGTGTAAGCAACCCATTGAAATAATGAGCTTTTTGGCTTGGGAGAAAATTTGGAGGTGCGCCATGACTCCCTTAGGCTGAGGGCAGGAGGCAAGACATGACAGCCGACACTTTTAAAGAATCTCTTCTGCAGTGCATGGAAGCGAAAGAGCACTGGGCTTGGCCTTTATTTACTTCCGGCCAAGTGGCCAAAGCGCAACTGCACATCCACTTTGAGCAGGAGTACGAAGTGTATGTGCGCGACTTTCCCATTCTGATCGGATGGGCGTATGTGCAATGTCCGGTGGCTGAAGTGCGTCGGGAACTGGCTGAAAACCTGTTCGAAGAAGAAACGGGTGGCCTGGTGGCTGGCAAGCCTCACCCCGAGTTGTTTTTACGCTACCCGCGTGGTTTGGGCTTTGACATGTCTCGTTTTGAAGACATTAAGCTTTTACCCGCGGCACAGACATATCGGTCTTTTCTCGACGACGCTTGTCAAAATCAAGGCTGGGAGGTGGCTGCCGCTGTCTCTACTTTGTTTATTGAGGGCACCCCGCACGAGCGGGGAGAGCTCGACGATGCTGCCCCAAAACGACCCACGCCACCTTTAAGTGAACACCCTTTGGTGAAACACTATGGACTGCCTTTGGGAGATCTCGAACTCACCAAAGCCCATCGTGAGGTGGAGGGCGAACACCGACAAGCCGCGTGGCGTATTTTACTCTCTCACATCGCGCCCGAAAAAGAGGCTGCAGTGATCGAGGCCATGAAAGAAGCCCTTAAGTTGTGGAAAGCCTACCGGGATGAAGTGGCTTTGGCGGTGGGTTTATCTCGCCCTTAATTCTATTTGGGCATCAGGCCCCTACTTATTATTTAAGGAACGGGCTTACATGCGCCAAGCGCAATGGGCCCAATGGCGTCACCTTCGTTAGTGGATAAGACAGGCGCGTTGAGGCAAACCTGATCGCCCGCATAGCTGGAGACGGGCAGGGTGAGGATGAGCACGGCCTCACAAGCTGGGTCTGCATTAGGGGAACAGTTCACCTCGGCTGCCGTCACATTATCGGTGTCAGAAAACCCAAAGGCTAAAAATGTTCCATTGGATGCAATACTTAGGTTCCAGCTGTTGGGAATTAAATCGGTGCCAGTCGGGGTACCCGATAAGCTCGCACCGTTGACGAGCAATTGCATGCCGTAAATGTCGTGGTTGGTTTTGATCGTGATTTCAACCGTGTTCAGGGTGACCGCACCAAACCCCAAATAAGCCTGGGCGAGCACTGGTCCGGCATCGATACTGCCAGGCACGCAAGGCATTTGACCGGTGGTGCCGCCCACGCAAACATCGCAGGCGTCGACAAAGGCTGCACCGCCCCAGTCGCCATTGCAGTCTTGTTCACAGGGCGACCGGTTGGTGGTGCCGCCCACACATCGATTACAGTTGTCCAGATAAGCCTCACCGCCAACCACGCCGTGGCAATCGGCAAGGGCCACCAGACCATTGCCAGCGTCTAAAGATTCGGAGGGGTTGGTGATGTTGCCCGCATCGAAGGTAGGGACTGGATTCTCCCTGTCACCCGCATCGGTGGTCGCAACCGGGGGCGCCGTTTGGCCCGCATCTGCCACGGGAGCTATGGACTGGGCGGCACCTGCGTCTTGCCGAGGGGGTTCTGGGTTACAGGCGGCCAGAGCTAGAATTAAAGGTAGGATACGAAAGATTTTGCTCATAAACAGATTCCTGTATTTCAACTGATCAAATAGAGAAGTTAGCAGGAAACCCGACGTAGCGAAAAATTACCTTTATTTTTGGTGGTTTATTTCCTGGGCCCCCAGCCGAGATTTGCCAACCTCAAAAGAGATCTAAGTATTTGATATAAAGCCGTAAAAAGATGCAACCAAATCCCGCAGAAAGTATCTAAATCGCGGAAGTTTCGCTATGCTCGAAACAGTCATTTCTCGGGGTGAACCAATGATTTCAACGCGTCGACAAGAACCTTCAGTCAGCGCCGCACGTGGGCGCTTCTTTTTTATCAGTAAAGCATGTGCCTTATTTTTGGCCTTGGGCTATTTGAGCACGGCCTATAGTGACACGTCGGGCAGCCCCCAAGCGCCGGGCACGCCCGAGGCTTATGCTTTTGAAGACTTCTCCAAAAGTCACACGGTGGACCCGGTCACGGGCAACATGGCTTTAACTTTGCCTTTGTACACGGTGCCAACACCTGGGGATTTAGAATACAAAGTACAGCTCACTTATGCGGCGGGGATTAAGACTGAGCAGCTGGCCAGCGAGGTTGGCCTGGGCTGGAACATCAACAAGCCTTCCTTTAGTCGGTCGGTGAACGGCATGCCTGACGATGTCTATGGCCCCAATGAAGATAATTATCATTACTGGAATAAGCTTCCTGCCATTTACCCGGCGCACATCTTCGAACAACAAAAATCAGACTTACGAGCTGCCAGGAAAAAAGCTCAGAGAAAAATGATCGGTAATCTGGTGAAAACCGCAGCGCTCACGGCGGTGACCTTTGGAGCGGGCGCGGCACTGGCCCCCGGGCTTTCCGCTGCGGCATCGGCGGGAAGTAAAGCCGCTCAGGTGGGTGCCAAAGTTTTAACCGCAGCGCAGTCCCAATACAGCGGTCGCGCCCTCTAGTTTAGGC
>CAZZDT010000655.1:0-3221 GCA_964652435.1 uncultured Bdellovibrionales bacterium | reverse complement strand
TGGCGTCACCGCATCGATTTTTCCAATGGGTGACCCCCAAGGCCAACACGGATTTGATATGCCCGGGCGTCAGATTGATACGATGCGCAAGAATTGCTTGAACAGCTGCGAGGAAAGCTTGGCGGATAACCCCAACCCTTGCAATTGTGTGGAAGCTCAAACCTTTGATGTGGGCACTTTTATGTTCGGAATGATTGGGGAGTACTTTAAGTCTTTTGGAACCGAGCTTAACCCCGATATTTGTCACAGTCATAGCACTTGTGGCCTGATTCCAGATGCGCCTGAGAGTCGGGATACCAGTATTCTGCCTTAATTCTACGAGCATATCCCCTGGGAGTCGTCCCTATGGCGACAATCAGGGGATAAGCCCTCGTTTCCTGCCTTTTCGCGATTAATTTGACAGAACAAGATCCTGGATTTAGCCTGCGAACATGATGGCGCGATCTATCGTTATGGCAATCCTGATCTGGCTCTGCGCACTTCCTGCGTTTGCGGGGAGCATTTTCTTAAATGGTACGCGCATTGATGGTGTAACCAATCAAAAGTTCGACAACGTTACGGTTGAAATTGATGCCTATGGCAACGTTCATATTACCGCGAAAGGCTATGCGGTACAGGGCGCCAAGAGCGATGTGAACAAGACCGGTCCCGACTCTCAGTCGCAGGTAGGCCCCGTGGGCGAACCACCAACGCGCCGCTATTGGGTTGTCACCGAGAAGATTCCAAGCAAAACGCAATACGACATCGACCTATTTATCAACGGCAAATGGGTTCGTAAGTTTCTCGATGATGAAAAGCATACGGTTCTGGAAGTAACATCCCACCTAAAAACAGGACCCAATAAGATTATTTTCCGCGCGAAGAAAACAATCGATGGGCAACGTGTATCTCAATCTCCACAGCATTATTTCCGAATCGTTGTGGGTGAAGGAAAAGTGGGTGGGCGTAATGTCATGATCACACGTACGTTGGTGGATTATCGCCGTACAGCACTCGAGACGCAGGACTTTAGTGACGAATTCGTCTTGTCTGCGCAATAGAATAGACAATCGCTTTTGGAGGGAAGCCATGCAGAAATTTATGCAGCCACTCTTGGCCGCAACGCTTACGACCAGCTTGATTTGGCTAACGGCGTGCGCTACGACCACTCAGGTGTCCGATAAGAATCGTTTCTTGGCTCAAACCCATTACGATATTGCCATTACCAGCTTTAAGACCGGGGATTTGCGTGAATCTTTGCGAGAATTGCTCAAAACGGTTGAGTTGAATCCACAATTACCCGAGGCGCACAACGCTCTTGGAATGGTTTACCATGCGCTTGAGCATCTTGATGAAAGCATTGGGCACTACGAGCAAGCGGTTGAACTTAAGCCCTCTTTCTCAGAGGCCCACAACAACATGGGTACAGTGCTGATTGATTTGGGCCGTTACGATGATGCCATCGATTCTTTCAAAGTTGCTTTGGGCGATATTTTATATCGGACGCCGGCCTTGGCTGAGGGCAATATGGGCTGGGCCTATTACAAAAAGGGCGAGCTCAAAAACGGACTCAAGCACATTCGCAATGCAGTGGCGACGCAACCTAAGTTTTGCCGAGGTTATGAGTGGTTGGCACGTATTGCGCTCGACCAAGAAAAGGCTGAAGACGTTGACCGTATTTACAGCCGCTTCGACCGCCATTGCGCTCAAGATGCTGAAGTTGGTGCACTTTTACCCAAAGACCATATCCATCAGATGCAGTATTATTTCGCTCTGAGTTTGATAAAAACCGGCCGGGTTGAACAAGCCCGTGACATGCTTGCCCAATGTGCTTTAAAAGATGCAGAAAAAGGCTATGGAGCTCAGTGTCAGGCTTCCCTTCAGGAGCTGGCACATTGATTTAAGGATTCGTTTTGGTCAGACCTGCCCGGATAGAAAAAATACTCGACGGGATTGTGGTTCGGATGACCAACTATGGCGAGTCTGATCGAATTGTCGAATTTCTCACAGCTGAAGAAGGTCGCGTGAGCATGATTGCTCGCGGCGCACGCCGTTCTCGTAAGCGCTTCGGTGGAGCTCTGGATCTCTTTGCTGGGCTTCGTACCCATGCTCAACCCGGTTCTAATCTGTGGACGCTTAAGTCCGTGGATGCCTTGAATTTGCGCTTAGAGTTGCGTCTTCAATTCGAGCTTTTGGCTCGAGCCAGTCTTATTTGTGATTGCGCCCGCGTGCTTACACCTGAGCATCATGAAAGCAGTGATATGTATGAGGCTGTCCGGGGTGGGCTGGACCTCTTGATTACAGGGGATGCAGTGGGAGCAAGTCAGGCTTATCCATTGATACTTCAGGCCGCAGGAATTTTGCCCGATACAAGTCAGGTGCGTTTGGAGCCAGGTGCTCGTTACGCTCTTGATTTTCGCTCGGGCACGGTGGGAATGCTTCAACAGGTGCGCACCGCGGGCCGGGGCTTTTCGGCTGAAGTCGTGCAGGCGCTGCGGGGCGAAGCTTGCAACACAGAAGATGGCGCTCGGGATTTAGAGCGTTTGGTGGTTGATTGGATTCAGCATCAAATTGGTAAGCGTTTGGCGAGCGCTGATGTTTATTTGGACCTTGTTTAAGAAGTATTTGCGTTGGACTCTTGGCTAGCGCCCCGGAAAAAAAACATATAGCGTCCTGAATCGCTATGAACACATTGCTTGTATCCACGTCCTTATTGATTGCGTCTATGGTGAGTCAGGCTGACTCTTTTCAGTCTTCAACCGAACTGGTTGGTTCGCGTCGGGGAGCGGCTGCCTTGGCTTATGACCCAGGAGCTACCGGGATTGCCGAAGGCGCCGAACTGCGTCTATCCGGGCAATTGCTGCCGGGCGAAACGCCTCGTACCACCGGAACCTTTGCTCTGGTTATTCCTTGGGACAGTTTAACTTTGGCTTTTGGAGTGGATTGGCTGGATGCGGAGACCGATGGGATAGCGAGTCAGCGCTCCACTTTGGGTTTGTCTTTGCGCTTGAGTGAGCGGGTGAGCTTGGGAGCGGCGTGGCGCCGCTGGGAGTCCGGTGACTTTGAAACTTTGAGTGTTGATTTTGGTGTTTATGCTGAGGTGACAGACTGGTTGGCCTTTTCTTTATTGGGCCAGCATTTGAATGAGCCGGTTTTTGAAGATGCGACGCAAGGTTCTATGTATGGGTTTGGTGTGGGTTTACGTCCTTTAGCGGGCGAGCCTTGGTTAACCTTGGGTAGCC
>CAZZDT010000654.1:0-3226 GCA_964652435.1 uncultured Bdellovibrionales bacterium | reverse complement strand
GCAGCGGTGCCATTGGTTTCAACCTGCGCTTCGTAACCGGCCTTGTTGAGGGACGTGGCCATCATGTGAGCCAAGCGGTCGTCGTCTTCAACAACAAGAATAGATTGTGGGCTTTGTGTCATGGTGCTCTTCTCGTTCTAAAGTTTATAGGAGTTTGAAACCCTAAACCACTTCGTCTCATTTTGGTTAGCGTGAAATTTTGTTCTGCAGCTTTTGCACAAACTTCTCAACATCCCCTCACGATTTTAAGCTCTGCTTTTACAAGCATTTACAGTCGAGTTCAAAGCCGCATGCTAGCTTGCCCACAATACCCAATCCCTGAATCGAGAGTGAGATGGTTGAGCCCCACGCAAACCCTGGTTTATCGCCAAATCAGGCCTGCTTCCTCGGTCTAAGAGAAGCCTTAAGCTACCGGCCTTACTCACGATTTTATAACACGAACAATTGGTCATACCAAGCCTGGTGTTTGCCGCTGGGCTTAGCCAAATCGATGTCTGCAATTTGTGGGGAGCATGCATTCGCATGTGAGCCGTGAGCCTTTGAATTGAATCCCGCAGCGTCCCTCAAAGCTTGCGGCAGATCATAAATTGCAGGCGTCGTTCAACGCCCACTTCAAAATCAAATCAAAATTGAGTTTATGCCGACTGGCGCGGAAAGGTTCGAACCGATCGCTCTTGAAAGGTTTTGCTGGCGGCGTCGTATACGCAAGTGACCAGATCAAAGTCTTTGTCGCGGATGTCGATGCGGGTGAGGGTGTTTTCGTTGGGATGCATCAGTGGAAACCGGTTGGAGGTGGTTGTCCCACTTTGAGACCAAACCATGGTGTGACCATCTTGTTCAAATGCTTCGGCGTGTACGAAATGGTTGTGGCCCGTTAAGATTAAATCCACTCCGGTTTTGGCGTAGGTTTTGAGGGCTCTTTTGTAGCCGCGCACATAGGTTGGCAGGAGGCCTTTGAAAAACCGTTTGGGGGATTGATGCTGGACGATGACTTTAAAGTTATCGGCCGCCGATTCTTTGAACGAATCTTCCACGTAGCCAAGTTGCTGCTTGGTGATAAACCCCAGCTCGATGGTCCAGGTGCGCATGGTGCCCAGGCCGACCACATCTAAGCCGGGTAGGTTTACCCGCATATCCCGGTGGGCATTAATATATTCAAAATAACGCTTCATGGGGGTAAGCCAACGGGCAATGGGGAAGAACCGAAGCACATCGTGATTGCCAGGTACAATGACCTTGGGCGCGGCTATTTTGGCAAAGAAGTCTCGCGCCTCAGCCCAGGAAGATTGGGTCTCGGCAAACTGCACAATATCTCCCGAACATATCAGGGCATCGTGGGGGTTCTCGTCGAGAAATTTTAAAACGGCATCGCCCGCATCTTGAACAAAGGGGCCCCCGAAATGCAGGTCGGATATGTGTACAATGGACTTCATGTTTATCTTCGATGGTTTAGCAGCTGCGAGAATCAGTCAACTATCAGATTTCGTCAATCGATTCTGTGTGCAAATGTAATCCTGTGTGCTCCTATGTAGGTGTACGCGCTGTTCTAATAGTTTGTGTATACCCTCTAAATTGATACAGAACTTCATGGAGGCTCAACATTCTTGAGGTTCTATATAACGTGAATGGCTCTAACTCTAATGAACCGGGGAAAAATAAACATGGGTAATTCGTGGAAAGTCGCGCTGCTTCTTGGTGGCGTCTCGCTCTTATTTGGAGGCTGCTCAGGCGGCGATGATTCTGATGGAAATGGTGGTTCGGGTATCGGGGATGAAATAGCCAGCTGTGAAACAGCCGCTGCGGCCAGCACGTTTGAAGCTATCCGAATGACGGTTTTCGAACGCTATCAGTGCACAGGGTGTCATAACGATTCAATCACCGAAGGTGGTTTAAACTTAACGGGCGACAACGTTTGGGAAGACCTCGTGTATGCACCGTCTATCACCAGCATGACGGGCATGAAGCACCGGGTATTTCCAGGTGACCATGACGCCAGCATTCTCTACAAAAAGCTAGAAGCATCCATGACCGGCGAAACCTTGCCGCCGTCGGCTGGTGGTCCCATGCCGCCAAGTGGTTACGGCCAAGTGACGGCTGATGACCTGGAAGCCATGCGGCTTTGGATTCGTGCCGGTGCCACGGCAGATGGTGTTGTTGCCGGTACGCAAAATCTTCTGGATTGCGGTTTGCCGGTTGAATCCACGCCAAACAAACTGCCACCTTTGGAGCCACCGGAAGAGGGTGAAGGCATTCAGTTCCTGGCCGGTCCTTGGCAAGTACCAGCTATGAGCGAAGATGAAGTGTGCTTTGCTACTTACTACGACTTTACCAATAGCGATTTGGTGCCTGAGTCGGCTCGCCGGCCTTGTACCGACCGCGAAGGTGGTCCAGACAAGACATGCATCGCTTACAAAGCGGATACCTTGGCGCAAGATCCACAGTCTCACCATAGCATCGTGGATATTTACACCGGCGAAACCGGTCCAGATAACACCTGGGGACTTTGGACTTGTCACGGTGGCGAGATGGACGGAACCATGTGTGACCCACTGCAGCTTACCAAGTCGGCAAACGAAGGCGGGGCCCAGTGTGGAGCCGGTGTATGTGCTTCAACCGTCAAATCTTCCACCGCGTGTGTTGGCTTTGGTCCAAGTGATGCGCGGCAAAAGCAGGTGGGTATCAGTGGTTCGCAAGAGCCCGTGCAAATTCGCGACACCTACGGGGATGGTGTTTACCGATTGGTTCCCATTAAAGGCTTGGTCATTTGGAACAGCCACGCATTTAACCTGACCACCCAAGACACCACCCTGGAGCAGTATTTGAACATTTACTTTGCGGGCGAAGATGAGCAGCTGCACCGCCAGCGCAGCATCTTTGACGCTGAAGATATCTTTGAGATGTATGTTCCACCTTACGAAGAGCAGGAAATTTGTGCCAGCTACACCATTCCTCAGGGCGCGCATTTGGTCCGCATTGGTTCCCACGTGCATCAACGCGGCGTGAAGTTCAGAGTTTGGTATCCGCCGAATGACCCCGATTGCTCGCCAAGCAACGATTGTCAGCCCAATGAGGATGAACCGTTTTACACGAGCTATATCTACAATGATCCGCTGGAACTCAATTACGACGAGCCGTTGGTCTACGACAGCTCATCTCGTGAAGACCGAACCTTTAAGTTCTGCGGTCTTTTCGACAACGGTCTGAATTATCCGGATTTGGTCAAGCG
>CAZZDT010000653.1:0-3233 GCA_964652435.1 uncultured Bdellovibrionales bacterium | reverse complement strand
AGCCCGCATCGCGTGCCTTATCAATCGCCACAATCAAAATCAGTGAATCATTTACCACGATTCCAGACAAGGCCACAATTCCCATCATGCTCATTAGACTCAAATTGAATCCCATGATCACGTGTCCCACAATGGCACCAACAAGCCCAAATGGGATTGCAATCATAATAATGAAAGGTCGTGTATAACTTTGAAATGCGATAGCCAAAAGAGCGAACATCCCGATAATAGCCATTAAAAAGCCATCTGCGAGACTTTTTAAGGTGCGTTTACGGTCACTTTGTTCGCTGCCAAGTGAGTAGACAAGTCCAGGATATTGTTTTTGCACTTTGGGAAGGATGTTTTCGGTAATTTCGCGCACGATCTTCTTGGCATTGCCTACACCTTGAACAATATCGGAGGAAACTGTGACAATTCGTCGCCCTTCGACTCGTTTAATACTCGTATAAGAGCGGCCTCGAGACACTTCTGCGGCTTGAGCCAAAGGAATTTCTCCTCCCTGGGGAGTTCTGAGCATGAGCTCTTCAATATCAAATTCGGATTCTCGCTCGGAACGTGGGAGTCTGACATACACACGTACCTCGTCTCGACCTCGTTGTTGTCGAACTGCCTCTGCTCCAAAAAGAGAAGAACGCAATTGCCGTGCCATGGAGATCTCGGTTAATCCAAGACTGCGAGCGGCTGGTTTTAGTTTGAGATTGAGCTGCTCTTTACCTGGGTAAAACCCGTCGTCCACATCCCGGGTGCCGGCAATTTTCTCAATTTCGGCGGCCAAAGCCTCGGCTGCTCCCTCTAGGGTTTGCATATCCGGATGGCTAAGCCGCAGATCAATGGGGGCTCCGCTGCCTCGTCCCGTACTGGAGCGGTAGTTTAAGCTTTCTACTCCGGCAACTTCGCCTACACGTTCACGCCACTTCTTGGAGAAATCTCGCGCCGTAATCTTTCTGAGATCGGAGCGAACCATGTAGATCGAGACTTGTCCGATGTGGCTTGCCGTACTCGATTGGCTACCACGCGGAGAGCCAAAACCACCGCCGGTACTTCCGATTTCAGTAAAGATACCTTCGGTGATGTTTGTTTCACCCGTCTCGGCCAGCACTTCCTCTGCGCTTTTGAGCATGTGTTTGACCACTCGCTCGGTGTCAGAGACCGCGGTGCCAAATGGCATATTCACGGTTGCGACCACCCGGTCACTTTCGACTTTGGGCAAAAACGTAAATTCGACGCGTTCTCCTGCGACCAGTCCGAGCGCTGCCAAAAGCGTCATCACGCAAACGGCGATGGTGGTGTAACGATTCGTCAACCACCTTCCGATTGCGGGCTTGTAGGAGTTTTGAATGTAGCGATCGAGTGCGTCAGCAAATTTATTCTGAAACCGGTCAAGCTTGGCCAACATACCTTTAGGGTTGAGCGGTTTCGAGTGAGCGAGGTGGGCAGGTAAAATCAATAAAGATTCCACCAGACTCAACAAGAGAACAATGATGACAACCCATGGAATGACACGAAAGAACTGGCCTGATGGTCCCGGAACAAAAAGCATGGGCGTGAAAGCAATGACTGTGGTGAGAATGGCGAACACAACCGGCTTTGCGACTTCGCGAGCTCCTTCTACCGCAGCCTTTAGGGGCGGCATACCATCTTCGCGGTTTTTATGAATGGCTTCACCTACGACGATGGCATCATCTACGACAATACCCAGGGTGATGATGTAGGCAAAAATAGAAATCATGTTCAGGGATACATCCACCGAAGATAGGAAGATGACGGAGCCAACGAACGAGATTGGGATTCCCAAAGTTACCCAGAATGCCAATTTACGATTGAGGAAAAGTCCAAGACTCAACAAGACCAATAGTAAACCCAACTTGGCATTTCGCATCATGAGGTCGGTTCGCTCGGCAAGCATTCGCGAGCTGTCGGCCCAGGTGGCAAGCTCAACGCCGGGAGGTAGGATAGGCTTTTTGTTTTTGATGTATTTTTTAACGGCCTCAGCAACATCCATGGGTTTTTGACTGCCCACAGAACTCATTTTGATCATGGCGGCGGGTTTGCCATTAAAGAGTGCCGTTTGGTCTGTTTCTTTAAAACCATCGACCACAGTTGCCACATCGCCCACGCGGACAGTGGTTCCGTCGGCTAAGCTCAGCAGCGCAATGCTTTCAAATTCACTGCCCATGGTTCGGCGTTCGGTTGTTCGGACAAGGATTTCTCCGCCCGAAGTTTTGATGCCACCGCTTGGCATTTCCACAGATGCTTCGCGAATACGCCGGGCAATGCCATCGATGGTTAATCCGTACTCACGTAATTTGGCTCGGGTGACGCTGATTGTAACTTCCAAAGGTCGTACCGAAGAGAGCTCGGCAATGGTGATGTTTGGATCTTCAAGCAAGTCATCGCGCATACTTTGGGCCAGGTCGCGAAGCTCTCGCTCTGAGCGATCTCCGTAAACCACCAGCGAGATCACTTGGCTGCGGCTGCTGGCCAAGCTGATGATAGGCCGCTCGATATCTTCAGGCAGTGTGGTGATTCTGTCTACAGCACTCTTCACATCATTGAGAGCACGGCTCGTATTTGTTCCAGACATCAGCTCAACGGCAATGACCGCGCTGCCTTCATAGGCAGTGGAGCGCAGTTCTTGGATGCCGTCCACGGAACGAACAGCTTGTTCAACTGCCAGTACAACACCTTGTTCAACTTCTGACGGGCTGGCTCCTGGGTAAGGAACATTGATGAGGACCATCTCAAGTTCAAACTGAGGAAAGACCTCCCATTTGACCCTATCAACGTAAATCAATCCGCCAATGATGAGGATGAACATCAATAGGTTTGAGGCCACAGAATTTTTGGCCATCCAACCTAAAACCCCTTTGGTATCGACTTTAGGATTCTCTTTCATTTCTGTTCACCGCTGTCTTGGGCAACCTTCGTTTTTGGCTCTTGCTCATCTGGTTGCATGGGTTGAAGCAGTGTTCCACTGATAGGCCGATGGATTCGGCTGATGATAATGCGATCACCGGTTCGAAGACCTTGTGAAATATAGACTGAGTCTTTTGAGCGCCATTGGATTTGAACGTCACGGATTTCAAGGCGATCCGTATCATCCATGACCAAAACTTTTGAGCCTTCTTGTACCGCGCGCCGAGGTACTTCAACCGCTTGGGTCATCATTTTGCCTTGGATATCCAAATTGACGAAGCTACCCAGCAACATGGGCAGTGCATTGGAATCTTTTG
>CAZZDT010000652.1:0-3236 GCA_964652435.1 uncultured Bdellovibrionales bacterium | reverse complement strand
CTGGCGTGAGCATCGGCTCCCTCTATCAGTATTTTCCAAACAAAGAGTCCATGATGCAGGCCTTGATAGATAGCTATGCAGACAATTTTGTGAGGCATCTTCAAGGCTATCTGGGGCAGTTAAGCGTGGAGCCGGCAGCCGATGCTATTCGGTCTTATGTGAAAGCCATGCTTGGGCTTCCTCGAGAAAATCCCGAATTACACCGAGCCTTTGTATTGGTGGTTTTTAAGCTTGGTCACGCCAGCATTCGAGCTCTTGAAGAGCAGTTGATGTTTGTGGTCCGCGCATATCTGGAAACTCAGCGACATCGAATCATTCCTCAAGATTTGGACTTGGCCACCTTTATTCTAGTGACCACCGTAGAGAGCGTAACCAACATCGCGCTCTTGAAACATCCGGAGTACATCGCTTCGGAGGCTTTTGAGATTGAGCTTTCCAGCATCATTACCCGCTATTTAATTGGCGAAGAGACATCGATCTGAGGCCTTGCCGAGATGGTCACGTGCAGGCTATGAGCAGAGCATGCCAGAGCTTCCAGAAGTAGAATATGGGCGTAAGCAAGCGGAGAATGCGTTGGTGGGTAAACGTGTGTCTCACGTTGTATGTGCCGATGATGACATCGTCTTTGACGGTGTGAAACCAAAGGCTGTAGCAGCCCACCTCAAAGGTCAAACCATAAAAGCTGCGCATCGCCGTGGCAAATACATGTGGCTTGATGTCCCCAAAGGTCCTTATCCTATGTTTCATTTTGGAATGACCGGGCGCTTTCACGTTTGGGGTGAAAATGCCATCGAGCTGGAGACTGGACCCAAAGTGGATCCAGAGCTGTGGCCACCACGATTTTGTAAGATAGAAATTGTGATGGAAGACGAAACACGGCTGGCGATGACCAATGCGCGTCGTTTGGGCCGAATTCGCCTTTTGAAAGATCCGCTGAAGGAAGGTCCGATTGCTAAACTTGGTTTCGATCCGCTATTGGCTATGCCGTCCCCGAAGGATTTTGAGTCCTTGGTAAAGGCTCGAAAGACAACGCTTAAGGGGCTTTTGCTAAATCAGGCCTTTGCCGCGGGGGTCGGTAATTGGATTGCAGACGAAGTTCTCTATCAGGCAGGTCTGGCGCCTACACGCCGGGCCAATGCGCTGTCTTCAGCTGAGATCAAGTCTCTTCGAAAGTCATTGGGGGCCATTGTTCGCAAAGCTGTTTCGGTGGACGCGAATAAGAAGCGCTTTCCAAAGGATTGGTTATTTCATTACCGTTGGGGGCAAGTTGAAGGCGCTACCACATCGTGCGGCAAATCTATTGAATATATTAAGGTGGCCGGACGAACCACCGCTTGGGTACCATCGGTTCAGTCTTGAAGCAGGGTAGCCACAAATTCCAGAAAGTCACTGGTATCGTAACTTTCTTGGATCTCTTGCATGAGGTCACGTTGTCCTGATTTTGAGCTCTTGAGCAATTGAACCAAGCGATGGATGCCATCTTCGCCTTCGAGTTCTTGAATCCATAAAACCATCGCCAGGCCTTGGTGATAGGCAAGCCTCGCATCTTCAGAGCCTTTAAATTCCAAGAATGAGGCGCCGAGAGAACTGAAGGGAATGTAGGTTTGATGCTGAACCATTTTTTGCCAAGACCTCCGAGCGTATATTTCTTCGCGCGCAAAGGCTTGGGCCATGCCTTCGGAAAACCAAGCAGGAATGGGGCGCATCAATGCGTGGGAAAGCTGTGCATGCAACGTTTCATGGGCTGCGGTTGTTTTCGATGGTAAGCTTTTCAAGTTCCTTAACGCCAGTTTGATGCTGCCGTCGTAGACCCCGCCGGTCCAAGTGGGCGTGCAGGTGGTCGCCAGCAGTTCCGCTTTACCCTCGAAAGCCACAACAGTGAGAGCTTCACGCTTTGGGGTACCCGTAAACTCAGCCGCAGCATCCAGTTCTTCACTCATCCACTCGAGAAATGTATCCCAATCAAGTTGGGAGGTCTCTGGCGGGTATAGCAAGTTAAGACCATCGTATTGAATGCGGAGGTAACGCTCTTGGATTTCATATTGTGTCTCTAAGCGGGCCAGCTCTTGTTGCTTGGGAAGGTCCTGGGGATAGCTTGTCATGTAAATTTCAAGCATCTTAATGGCTGATTGCAGCTCATGGGTGTGAGCTTGAATATTACCGATCATGAGCGCGAGGATTGGGTTGGCCGGGAGCAATGTATACGCTTGTTGCAGGTGTTCAAGGGCTAGGACTTGTCGATGGTTCTTTAGGCTCAGAAAGCCTCGCCAGATATGTGGGTAGGGACTTTCAGGGGCTTGTTCTTGCCACGTGTCTAGGTGTGCTTCTAGGTCGCCCTGGCGATTGTAGATGCCACGGGCGGTATTTCCATGGATGCCCGGCGCTTTGTTTAGCAATACGCTGATACCAGGACGTTGAAAGCCGGCGGGAAGGGCTGCTCCGCAGTAGCCAGAATCGCTGAGGTCGGCCAGTGGCTGGTCGGGAATCTCGGAAGGCTTACCCGATGATTTTTCCAAAAGAATATCGGTCGCTGGAGATGGGGCAGACGGTTCTGGCGTACTTTTTGGCGTCTCTTGATTCAGATAAACGAAGCAGAGGCAGAGAATTGCCAAAATTGGGACGTAAGGCTTCATAACTTGTACTTAAATCACTTTTCCGCACTTTGAAATCTTACTAATATTATTTGGGAAAATCTTGAGTCGATTCTGCCGTATTATGAACGATTGAAGCATGGGTAGGGAATGTTTAGGAATTACCGAACATTTTGGGCTTTGATTGGCGTGGTGATGCTTTTGCCCTCGCTCGTATCGGCTTCTCTCCCGGTGAACGGTGTTGTGGATCTTGGTGATTGGGATTTTGTTCGAGATGGGCCCAAAACCATTGGTCAGTCTTGGCAAATGATTCCTGGTAAACTTGTAGAGCCCTGGCAATGGTCTCAGCTTGAGGGAGACACCGAAGTTGTTTCCATGCCCGTTTATCTGAATTCTGTTGCGCTAAAAGATGGTTCCTTTATGCCCCCCACAGGTGTGGCAACCCTTCACACTCGGCTGACCAACATTCCCGACGGCAAACATGATTTAGGGATTTCTCTGCCCATTGTTTACACGAGTGCCCGCTGGATATTTGTGGTGGATGGTAAACAAGTGATTTTTGAGTCGGGCGTGGTTGGTAAAGACCAGAAATCCAGTATCCCTACCATGCGTCAGGGGCTTGTTCGTCTTTCTCGTGCCAGCCGC
>CAZZDT010000651.1:0-3241 GCA_964652435.1 uncultured Bdellovibrionales bacterium | reverse complement strand
GTTCAATGAGTCCGAGGTTGGTCGTTTCGCCGTTTGAAACCGATACCGATGGAAGCGATACTGTTTCTAACGCATCTGCAATGGCATCGAACTGCCAAGCGCCCGCACCGACCTCTTCGAAAACGAAAGCGCCGGCTTCATTGGCGCTGGTGGTGACGGTGGTTTCAGAATTGCTGAGCTGTAATGTCGCGGTTGCGGGCGAAGCGCCGTTGGCCATGATCAGGGTGCCTTGGACATTGCCCTTTTTCCAAATTGCGTAAGGGTTCAAAGTCTTTTGGGCTGCGTTGCCCACACCGTCGGTCATTCGTAAGCTGAGCTCGACGGTTTCACGATGCAGTCCGGTGATCACAAGGCTCACAGGACCTGCATGAGAAACCGGTTCGTTCATCCCAACGGAGAGGCCCGATGCATGGGTCACTTGCCAGGAATAGGCTTCATTTACATTATCGGCATCCAAGGTAGCAGTAAGTAAGTCTTCGATGAGTAGGGGATAAGTTTCGCCATCGACCGTACCAGAGATGGAGGGGGCAATGTTCAAGTCCACTTGTGCCACATCGATGGGCGTGAGATCTGCCACCGCATTTTGGATGTGCACCAATCCGATGTTGCCGGCGGCGTCTTTGGCCCAGACTTCGATGGTATGCGACTCACTGGCCTCGGTGATATCTTCGACTGCGAATGCAGGCCCATTGCTGGTGGGCAATACCGTGTAGCCCGCCTCGCTGTCCAAGACTTGAAAGTCTTCTGGGCAGAGGTTACCCGCTTCAAAGGTTTCTGGACAATCTCCAGTGGCATCGTTTTGGTTTTTGGTGAAGGTGTAACCGATGATGGGGCTGTGTCGATCGTAGAGCATGCCTTCAATGGTGGGCGTAAAAACACTGGACGTCCCTGGTGGCGGGCACTGCGTATCTGAGTAACGGGCACAATTGATGTTGAGGTTCTGGTCTTCGTTTAAATTCTCCACCGTAATACTGCTGGCGGTAGGGGGCGTACGATCCAACGTGATACTCAGTTGTGCTTTGCCACTTTCGTAACAGGACTCAAGGCCAACGGGGCAGACCTTTAATTGAACCAAGATGGCATGGGCACCATCCTCAATACTGTCACGGCCTTCTAGAAGGTCTACATTGATGGTGGTCTCTTGGTTGATGTTGGACGTGTCCACTGCCACGTAACCCGCTTCATCCACAAGGCCATTTTCATGAGCCCAAGCGCTTTGGCCTTGAATAAAGAGTGTGTACGGTAGGCCGTTGTCTTCACTTAAAAACAATTGGGACACTGAAAGTTTGACCGGTATTTGTGTGCGTCGCGTATAGGGGGCAGCACTGCCGTCCTCAGCAGCGAGGGTTTCGTAATCGATTTCAAAAATCTTCCCCAAGGTGGCCATCTTGAGGGTACCAACGTCGCAAACGGTGCCGTCACAGGGGTTCCAGTCCACCTCATCAACCGTGGTGAGGGCGGTACTGTTGGGTGACACCACAAACAATGCCGATGTGATGGGCAAGTAAGCGTCGCCACTGACTTTCACTTGGTAAACAGCCCCGGGAAGCACATTTTCAAAACTGAATGTGCCATCCGCACTGCCGGAAAGGCTTTGAGTTTGTGCACCAGCAGTGTCACTTTTAGGTTCCAAGCTCACCAAAAAAGAGTTGCCCGCTTCAGTGCCTTCTACGGCCACGGTGACCGTGCCCGTGTAGGCGTCTTGCCCTTTGGACAAGGGGGAGAGTTCGATTTGAATGCTGGCGTCGGGAAATACCCAAACCATTTTTTGGGTGCTTTCATAAAGGGCCAAGTTATTGGCTGGGCTGTCGAACTTTAGGATGTAAGGGGCTTCTGAGGGGGGGAGCGTGAGTGCAAAGGTTCCCGCAACACCCAGACCGTCATCCTCGAAGCCCCCTGGCAGCGAAGAGTCGCTGGTGCGTGTTGTGATTTGAATGGGCCCGTTTTCATCTTGCACAGGGTTTTCTGATTGATCCAATACGTCGATCACAACGGGTTGTTCATCAAAATTGTGATCTTTGAGAACAATCCGGCCCATGACCTGGCCGTCCAGCTGTAAGTGGGCGGGGGCATCGAGATCGTAGGGGTTGTTGGCTTGCACACACCCGGTGAGAAGGATGAGCGTTATAGCCGCAATAACCCGGGTCGGATGTGATCGTTTTTGCATGGGATTCTCCGCAATTTGACGTATTTACACTCCAAAAGGTTAGCACAGACCATAACTAATATGAGGGGTAATCCTGTGAAAATCCTCCGGGTTCGAGCCATCGTGCCCACACCACGGACGACCGAAGCAGCAAGCAATTGGAAAAGCGCATGAACAGAACGAATAGCCTATTAAAATTAGTGGTTTGTATGTTGTTGGCCGGCGGCGGAGCCTGCGAAAAACCGGCACCAGTGCCCCTAGATGGTGACGAACTGCCCGAACGTTGGGACAATCAGCTAAAAATTTCCGAAACTTGGCAACAAGAAAACGGCCACTGGAACTCTCCCAGCCTGCGAGCGGCAGATCCGGGTACCCGAGTGGGTTTGATGGTGTCCTTGGGGGGCAAATACAGTGGTCAAAGCCCCGTGGGTTTCGAGGCCCGAGGCTGGGCGACTTCCGGGGAGCATACCCCATGGCAGAAAGCGTCTTGGACGTGGATTGAGCATTCCCAAAGGGTGGGTTTGGTGGATTTTGAGCATCCCGTCTTCGATCCGCAAATTCGCATCGCCCAAAAGGATTTAAAATACATTCATGAGGTGACTTGGTCTTTGATTACACCCGCCAAACGACAATGGGACAAAAAGATTGATGGTCTCAGTGGCGCCCAGGTATCGCAGGCTCATCAAGGTTTAGATGGCGTTTTTCTTGCGGCTGGCGTGAATGCCCGGGAAGTGTGGAATGCAAGAAGCTCCGATGGTTGTGCTATTGATGGCACGCCCCGTTACCGAATGGCGGTTCATCACACGGCTGGTCAGCCTTCTGCCGACGGGGATTATGCTGCTAAAATCCGCTCCACCCAAGCATACCACATGGATACCCGTGGCTGGTGTGACGTGGGTTATCATTTTCTAGTGACCTACGATGGTTCGACCTGGGAAGGGCGACCGGTGGACTACAGAGGCGCCCACGTGGGTGATCAAAACTCTGGCAATATTGGTGTGAGTTTTGTGGGCTGCTTCGATGAGGACGATGACCCCAACGATCCGTATTGTATCTTAATGCCGCCCAACCAACCTTCTGAAACCATGATTAACG